>NZ_JBAZAH010000026.1:0-21282 GCF_041672065.1 Aliarcobacter sp.
AGTTTATCTAAAACTTCATGATAGAACTGATGGTTACCACGAATCAAATTTAAGTTATATTGATGGGGTTGCAAAATTTCTAGGTATAAAATATCATATTTTAGATTTATCCAAAAAATTTAAAAAAGATGTTTATGACTATTTTGTAAACTCTTACATAGATGGAAATACTCCAAATCCATGCGTAAAATGTAATAAAAATATAAAATTTGGAGCAATGCTTGATTTTGCAAAAGAGCAAGGAGCTTCATTTCTTGCAACTGGTCACTATGTAAAAACTGATGGTAAATTTTTCTATCTTGCAGATGATTTATCAAAAGATCAAAGCTATTTTTTATCTCAAGTTCCTAAAGAAGCTATTGCTTCTATGATGTTTCCTCTAAGTAACTATAAAAAAGAGGATATTATAAAACTTGGTGCAAATTTAGATGTAACTTATAAAAAGATAACTGAAAAAAATGAATCTCAAGAGATCTGTTTTGTAGAAACTGTTTATACTGATATTATAAAAAAACACGCAAATATAGATATTGAAGGTGATGTTTTAGACCAAAATGGAAATGTAGTAGGAAAGCATAAAGGTTATGCTCACTATACAATTGGAAAAAGAAAAGGCTTTAGTGTAAAAGGTGCTCAAGAGCCTCATTTTGTTTTAAAATTAAATCCAAACAATAACACAATTGTTGTTGGTAAAAAACCATCCTTAGAAGTTAATGAAGTTGTTGGTGAAGAGCTTAATATCTATATTGATGATAAAAAATTCTCATGTGGTGTAAAACTAAGATATAGAAGTAATACAATTTTATGTGATGTTGAGATTATTAATGATAAAGCAATTATAAAATTAAAAGAGCCAGCTTTTGGAGTTGCTAGTGGACAACTGGCTGTTTTTTATGATGGAAATAGAGTTTTAGGAAGTGCTTTTATAAAAAGTGCAAAATAGTTTTTGCTAAGCATAAAGCTTAGCAAAATTATAGATCTACCATAGCTTTAAAAGTAATTCCAGATCTTCCAATACTATCTATTTTTGTGTGATTTCTCTCATTGATTCTACTATCTTCAATAAATTGATAATCTATTTTTAAAATAACAGGTGTTGTATCCCCATCTACTTTATATGTATCATAATAGCTACAAAAAAGTGCTGTTTGAGTTGAGCTTATCATTGGTGGATAATCTTCTAACTCTTTTTTAACATCAATTTGAAACTTCTCTATTTCACTCTCACTTTTACAAAGTGGTGTTGCACACTTTTGAACAAGTTCTACATTATCTTTATTTGGAAAACAAATAGTTGCTTTTTTTGTTTTAAGAATATTTGCTAAGCTATCTTTTAAACTTCCATCATCTTTTTTTCCAATTGCCACAATTACAAGTGCTGGATTTGTAGAGATTGGAATAAAATATGAAAAAGGTGCTGCATTTAAAACTCCATCATCTTCTGTAACAATCCATGCAATTGGTCTTGGAACTATACTTCCAGACATAATTTTATATCTATCTAAATCATTTACATTTTTATAATCAAGTATCATAATAATCCTTTTGAAATTTTTGTTTACATTTTAGGATATTAATGCTTTTATCTTAGTATAGTAAAAAGCAAAAAATATAAATGCAAATCCTAAACAGACTGTAATCACAGTAGTTGTTGTAATATGTGCCATAGAACCTATAAACAAAGTTGTTAAAACATTTGCAAACATAAAAAACATATCATTGTATGAAATAACTCTTCCTATATATTTTTTATCACAATGATTTTGTAAAAGAGCATAAGTGTATGACCATAAAAATGCCGTACTAAATCCTACAAAAAATAGTGCTATAAGCGATAGATAAAAATCACTTTGTGCAAAAGCCCAAACTATGATTGTAAGGCCTTGAAATGCAAGTAGATATTGAAGATTTGATTTATTTATAATCTTATTTAAAAATAGTGGTCCAATCATAAGAGCAACTGCTCTTACACTATTTGATAATCCAATTGCCAAAGGAACTGCAATTAACTCTTTGTACTCATTTTTTGCCAATATTGTAATTAATGCATCATAAGATGTTAATCCAACACTTGCATGAAGAAAAATAAGATGTAAAATAATTTTGTTTTTTTTGATATATCTTAAACCATCAAGCATTAACTCTAAAATTTTCTCTTCAATTTTTTTATACTCTAAATTTATTTTAATTGGTAAAAAAACTATAAATGCTAATATAAAAATAATAACATCAATTAAAATAGCTGTTTTAACTCCATATAAATTTACAATAAATCCACTAGCAGCCATTCCAACTGCATATGTAAAAGACCAAATAATTGATTGAATCTCATTTGCAGTTTGAAGCTCTTTTCCACTTGCCAATTTTGCTAAAAGTGACATTTCACTTGAAAAAAACATTGAAGCTGCACTCATTCTTATAAATATAAATATTAAAAGTAACCACAAATCACTAGCATTTGAAATCAACAAAAAACAAGCTGTCATACAAAGTTCTACAAAAAGTAAGGTAACCATTAAAGGTTTTATTCTTACCCTATCAATAATTGCTCCACTAAAAGGAGCTATTAAAATTGCTGGTAAAAAATGCATAGCTGTAACAATAGCAATTGCAAGTTCACTTGAACCAAAATCAACAACCATTGTATATATTGCAACTGTTGAAAACCATGCACCAAATGATGCAATAAAATTAACCAAAGATAAACCTCTAATAATTGGATTATCTCTTAAAAAAGTAAAATAGTATTTCAAAGAATTCCTTAAAAAGTATAAAAAAGATTAGAACTCTAAAGTTCCTTCAATAGCAAAATTTGCTTTAGAATCAAGCTCTGCATGAGATAAAACTGGAATTACCATCCCAAATTTCTCATATATTTCTGAGACTCTTTTTCTTAAAACTGGATCAACAACCATAGCTATTTTTGAGAAACCTTTTTTCTCAACACTATCAAGAAGCTGTTTTGTTTTTGTAACTAAGTTATTTATCTCAGCGATACTAAGCATTAATTGACTAGCTCCATGATTATCTTGAAGTTTACTAATAAAGTGTTGTTCAAGTTCTGGTTTAATTGTCACTATATGTAAAACGCCATCACTATCTTTATATTTTTGAGTAATAAGTCTATATAGTTTTGCTCTAACATGCTCTAGTAGAATCTCTGGTGCTTTTGTAAACTCAGCAATATCTGCAATTGCTTCAATGATTGTTAGCATATCAATAATTGGTATTTTTTCATGAAGTAAATCTTTACAAACTTTTAATAAACTTCCATAAGATGCAACTTTCATAGCCTCTTCTACAACAATTGGGAAATCTTTTTTCAATCTATCAATAATATCAACAATATCTTGTCTAGTTATAATATCTTCAGCATGTTTTCTAATAATTTCAGATATATGAGTTGAAATAATTGTTGGAGCATCAACAACTGTAAAGCCTTTCATTAAAGCCTCTTCTTTTAACTCTTTTGCTATCCAAATTGCATCTAAATTAAATACAGGCTCTTTAACTTTTATACCATCTAACTTCTCATTTGCTAATCCACCCATTGCTAAAAGTTTATCAACTTCAATTCTTCCTTTTACAATTGGTATTCTTTTTAGATAAAACTGATACTCATTTGCTCCAAGATTTGTATCATCTGAGATTCTTATTTGAGGAATTATAAATCCAAGCTCACTAGCAATATTTTTTCTAATTGCTTTTATCTTATCAAGAAGATCAGAGTTTCCTTGAACAAGTTGTAGAAGTCTAATTCCAAGCTTCAACTCTAAAACTTCAAGCTTCATAACTGTTTCAATACTTTGACTCTCATCAATAGCAGCCTCTTTTCTTTTCTGCTCTTTAAGCTCAGCTGGTTGTTCAATTTTTTTAGCAACTGGAGCTTTAAACATTCTGGTTACAATATTATCATCACCTCTATCAATCATTATAATTGTATAACCTAAAGCTATTAATAAAATTCCCATAAAAGATAAAATACCTGTAGGAAAACCTGGAACTAATGAGAAAAGAATAAGCCCAATACCAACTAAAATTAGAGATTTTGTATCTTTCATTAATTGGTTTACAGCTCTTGTTGCAAATCTCTCTTCATCTGTATTTGATCTTGTTATTATAATAGCAGTTGCAGTTGATGTTAAAAGTGCTGGAATTTGGCTTACAAGACCATCACCAATTGTTAAAATTGTATAAATATTTGCAGCATCTCCTGCACTTAAACCATGTTGGAAAATTCCAATTAAAAGACCACCAATAATATTTACAATTGTAATTATAATACCAGCAATAGCATCACCTTTTACAAACTTAGAAGATCCATCCATAGCCCCATAAAAGTTTGCTTCTGTTATAAGTGCTTTTCTTCTAATTTGAGCCTCTTTATCATCAATAAATCCAGCATTTAAATCAGCATCAATAGCCATCTGTTTACCAGGCATAGAATCAAGTGTAAATCTAGCAGTAACCTCAGCAACCCTTGTTGCTCCTTTTGTTACAACCATAAAGTTTATTAAAACTAATATTATAAATATTACAATTCCAATAACCATATTTCCACCAACAACAAACTCACCAAATGCACTAATTATTGTACTAACGGCTTCAGGACCATTATGACCTTCACTTAAAATTGATCTTGTTGTTGCAATACTAAGTGCAAGTCTGAAAATAACAAGTATTAATAAAAGTGTTGGAAAAGTTGTTAAATCAGCTGGTTTTTGAATATATAAAGATATTAAAAGTATAAGAAATGACAAAGCTAAAGATAGTGATATAAAAAAGTCAATAGCGGTTTGATTTAAAGGTACAATTATAATTGCAAGCATTGATAAAAACAATGCTACTGCAATTAAATCCCTAGAGAATAAATTTTTAAGACTAAATTTCATATATCACTAAATTAGCTAACTTATCTCATAAAATTAACTAAAGATAATTCAAATGTTTTATTTACCGTTGAATACATAGCTGTATATGAAATTTCTAAAGACTTTAGTTGCATAGCAACATCTGTTAAATTTGAACTACCAAGTTCCGTATCTACAATATTAAGTTGAACAATTTTTGAACTTAACCTATCCAAAGCAGTTTCAAAAGTTTTATTTCTACCACCCAAATCTGCATGTGCTATAACTGCTGAATCAATCACTTTTTTTATATCATCAACTGCTTGAGAGATTCCCTCTCTTCTAAAAGCATAATTAGCAGCTTCATCACCTGGAAATGCTGGATTTCCTAAATCATCTAATCCTCTTAAACTTTTAATAGCATCATCTAACATATCAAAAGTGCTTCTTCTTGCATCAAATCTAATACCATCACCTAAAGTTGTTAAATCTACACTATATTCAGAAGCTGGTGGAACTGGTGGAACTGGTGGAACTGCTGTTAAAACCTCTTTTGAACCATCCCATCTAGTCTTTTCAATTTGATTTGTTGCTGTATCTAAAACCCACTCATTTCCATCTTGATCAACAATTTTATCGCCATCTTTAAATGTTAATGTTCCATTTGCATAAGCTGTATTAGCAACAAAAGTTAAAATATCAATACCATTAACTCCTCTTTGATGATACGAACCATCATCTACTGCCATTTTTCTCAATTGTGAATCTCCATGGTATGTTACTTTTCCATTTGTATCCATTGAGAAAGGTTTAACAGAAGCATCACTTCCAGCAAATAGATATTGACCCTCTGTTTGAGTATTTCCTAAATCCATTAAGCTTTGTTTATAACCAACTAATTGTTGAGCAATTGCCTCTAATCCTTCAACTCCTGTTGTTGAAGTATTTGCCTTAATAAGCTCCTCATTTATTTTATCCATTATTTTTTTGATTTCGTTTATAGTACTATCTGAATTATCGTTTAAAACTTTTGCTCTATTTAACTGATTAACTATACCCTCGTTTAATCTTATTTGATCTTGAGTATGAACCAATCTTCCAAAAGTAACAGAGTCATCACTTCCATATTGAAGCTGTTTTCCACTCATTTGAAAATTTAATTTTGCTTGATATTTATCTAAATTTCCTAATCTATATGTTGTTGAATCTATACCAGATATCATAATAACACCTTTTTTAAATTTTCGACAATCTCATCAAAAGAGTATTTTTCTAAAGTTCCTTGAGTAAGAAACTCTCTTGCTTTTTCTCTTTTTGATATTGCGTTGTCAAGTTCTAAATCAGCACCTTTTTTATATGCACCAACTCTAATTAAAACTTCGTTCTCTTTTATAAGAGATAATACTCTTTTTAACTTTAAAAAATCATTATAATGATCTTTTGTAACTACCTTGTCTATAACCCTAGAGGCTGATTTTAGTATATTTATTGGTGGATAAAATCCCTGCTCTGTTAAATCTCTTGTTAATACAATATGTCCATCTAAAATAGATCTACTTTGATCTGCAATTGGATCATTCATATCATCTCCATCAACTAAAACAGTAAAAAAAGCTGTAATTGAGCCTTTACTACTATTTCCAGCTCTCTCCATAAGTTGTGGTAAAAGTGCAAAAACAGATGGTGGATAACCACGACTAACAGGTGGTTCTCCAGTGCTAAGACCTATCTCTCTTTGAGCCATAGCAAATCTTGTTACACTATCCATCATAAGTAGAACATCATGACCTTTGTCTCTAAAATATTCTGCAATCGCCATAGCTGTAAATGCACCATATTTTCTCATCAAAGCTGACTCATCTGAAGTTGCAGTTACAATAACAGTATTTTCTAAATCATTATCTAAATTATAGTGAATAAATTCAGGTATCTCTCTACCCCTTTCACCAATTAATGCTATTACTTTAATTGTAGCTTCACAACCTTTTACAATCATCCCCATAAGTGTAGATTTTCCAACTCCTGAACCTGCAAAAATACCAACTTTTTGACCTTTTCCACAAGTTAGCATTGAGTCAATTGCTTTAACGCCTGTTGCAAATTTTTTATCTATAATTCCTCTTTCAAGTGGAGATATACTCTCTTTATTTATAGGGCAACTTGTATCAATATCTCTTATTTTTCCCTTATCATCAATAGGTTCACCCAAAGCATTTACAACTCTTCCTAAAAGTCCATTACCACACTTTATGTTAAGTCCATCTCTTTGTAAAAAAACCTTATCGTTTACTCTAAATCCATCAACAAATGAAAAAGGAACTACAATAAATGAGCTAGCATTTAACACTGTAACCATTCCTAAAACAGAATAAAGTTTTTGTTCTGATTCAATTCTTACAATATCACCAACAGCAACATCAAGACCAGTTGCACTAAGTGTTATTGAAGAGATATTTGTAACTCTTCCAAAAGCAATATTTAAGTTTGATGAATCGATTTGATTTAATATATCATCTAAATTATTCAATTCATACTCTCGCACATTGTTTTATATAAATTATCATCTAATTTTATATCCTTACACTTTTGTAAAAATTCAAATCTATTTTCATTATCTTTAAGCTCTTGATATAAATTTGCAAGTTCATAATAAATTCTAACTTCATCCTCTTTTTTTATATTTCTTGTGTGTAAAAGGGCATCTTTGAGATTTTTTACAGCAAGTTCATAGTTTTTACTATCTTTTGCTATTTTTGCTAACTCTAGTTCTACAACTGGTGAATAAACAAAAACTTTAAAACTATTTTGAAAATTATTTAAATCCTCAAGAGTTTTATTAGCGGATTCTTCATCTTTTATCTTCTTTAAATACATATATAAATCATAATAAAAATCTATAATCATAGGATTTTCTAAATTTGCTTCAACAACTGAATTATTTTTTAAATTGTCTTTTAAAAATCTATCAAAAAGAACAAAATCATTTTTCTCTTTTAAAACCTGATATTTAATAAAAAATTCATCCTTTAAAAGCTCAATATTTTTACTATTAGAGATTTTTGAAGAGTAATAAACAGCATCATCAATCTTCCCTATTCCAAAAGCAATATTCTCTAAAACAAAATATATATTTTCATCTTTTGTCTCTTTTAAAATATCTTTTAACTGCTCATAAGTTTGTTCATCAGGTTTCTCTTGGATACAAGCTATTAAACCATTTTTCAAAAGTTCATCATTTAAAATTTGTACAAATATATCTCTTTTTGTATCTTTTAATAAGTTTCTTAATTTCTCACACTCTTTTTTTGCAATATAATCTTTGATTAGCTCAAGATAAGCAATATCTATCATATTTTCAAGATTATTTATATCGAATCTTTTTTGTATCGATTTTGGAATTTTTTTATAAATATCTTTACCTCTTACTATATCTTCATATTTTTTGTCATCGCTATAGTTTAAAAACTCTTGCAATATAGCTTTTTGTTGCATTGTCTCATCTTGAGTATATTCATGTGAAATTTCAGTTGGCTCAATCTCTCTTTTTCTCATTTTTATCTCATCATAATAGATTTTTGAATCTTTATATAAAGGATCCTCCTTATTTCCATCTACTAAACTTTTTAATAAAGCTTTTGCAATACTCAAAGATGTTGTATCGCCTCTTTTATATAAATTAAGATAAATATTTGCTAACTTATATTTAGTTTTATTCAAAATATCACTATTTTTAGAATTGAGAATAATATCTTTTAAAATTTTTATACCCAAATCATCCATTCCAAGCTTAAAAAGCATATCAGCTCTTTTATTTGCCAATATAAAATCATTTGAATAAAAAGATGGTGTTAGATTTAAAATTTGCTCCATAGCACTTCTTGCTTCTTCTGTTTTACCAGCTAGTAAATAGACATCAAAAAGTTCATTTGCAATATTTGAAGCCTCATTTCTATCACTTGTTAAATTTAAAGCCTCATATAAAACTTTTTCAGCATTTTGATAATTTTTCTGATATCTATATATTTTTGATTGAGAAATTTTACCTCTTATTTTAGCTTTTTGAGTATCAAATATATCTACTAAAGTTTTTGAATAATACTTAGCTTCATCAATCTTGTTTATTGAAAGTTTTAATTCAACTAAAAGCAAGTATGCTTGAAGTAGATTCTCTTGATTTACAGTTCCATCATTTACAGCTTTTTCTAACTCATTTGTTGCATCATTTAATATCTTCTTTGATTGAAACTTTAAAACTAACTCTGAATATAGAAGCAAAATATCTGTTTTTAAAATAGATATTTTATTACTATTTTTTATCTCTTCAATTTTTTCAAAAGCCTCTTTTGGTTTTCCTTCATAATAAAGCTCTCTAGCTTCATCAATTCCATCAAGAGTTGATAAAATTTGCTCTTTTGTTGATTCTGGTATTTGTTTACCTTGAGAACCTATAAAACTATAATAAAAATCTCTACTATTTGCATCTAAAAAGTTAATAAGCAATAGAAAAATAAAAAAAACTCTCAAATTTTACCTTCTCTTCTTTAAATCATAAATGTATGTGAAAATTTCTGCAACAGCCTTATAAAACTCATTTGGAACCTCTCTATCCAAATCAATTTGATCATATAAAGCTCTTGCCAATGCTGGATTTTCAACTATTGTAATACTATTCTCTTTTGCTACCTCTTTTATTCTAAGAGCTAAAAAATCTATCCCTTTTGCAATAACAATTGGAGCTTGATTTTTACTACTATCATACTTTAATGCAACAGCATAGTGTGTTGGATTTGTTATTACAACATCAGCCTCAGGAACACTACTCATCATTCTTTTTTGAGCCATTTGCATCTGAATTCTTCGTATTCTTCCTTTAACTTGAGGATCTCCCTCCATATTCTTATACTCATCTTTAATCTCTTGCTTACTCATTCTTAAAGATTTTATATAATAGTGCTTAGAAAAATAAAAATCTATTATAGCAAATATTATGATAATAAAAAGAATTGTAAAGATAAATATAATTGATAACTCAATAATTATATCTATGGTAGCATTAAGTTCTTTGTCCATCATTCCTAAAAAATCTTCATATGTTAAAGCAAACAAAACAAACATTACAATTACAATTATTGTTAATTTTAGTGTTAATTTTAATGCCTCTAATGCTTTTTTTAGACTAAAAACATTTTGTATACCTTTAATTGGATCTAACTTTTGTAAATCAAATTTTAGAGGAGTTGATAGGAAACCAAACTGTATCCAATTTCCTACTAATGCTATTACAAAGATAAATAAAAAAATAGGCATTAATGCTTTCATTAAAGTCATTGATACTGCATAGGTAATTGTAAAATAAGTTGCGCTTGTTAACTCTTCAGTCATAAATCCATAAATATACTTCATTGTATTTTTTATTTCAAAAAAGAGATGATCTGAAAAAAAAATTAGATAAATTGAGCCCAAAGTTAATACAGCAGCACCAACTACCTCCATAGATTTACCAACATTACCTTCATTTCTGGCATCTTCTAATTTTTTGGATGTGGGTTCTTCAGTTTTTTCATCATCAGCCATAAAAATCCTTATTCAAACTTATCAATAAAATAGTTTACAAATGCCTCATTTAAAACTTCTAAACCAAATATCAAAAATATAAATATTAAAGCAAATTTTAACTGAAATGTAATAATAAATGGTGAAAATGCTGGCATTGATTTTGTACCATATCCATAATATACATCCATAATAAATCCAATAAAAAATAGTGGAAAAGCAAAAATAAATGCAAAAGCAAACATTCTTGAGATTTCACTAATAGCTATCTCTATTCCATTAAAACTAAAAATATTAAAAGCTCCTAAATGAACCATTGAAAAACTTTTTGCTAACATTACAAGAGTAGATTCGTAAAGTCCAGCTTGAAAAAAAACCATTAATGCTATCCAAAAAAGAAGTTTTGAAACCAAACCCTCTTGAGAGCCAGTTGCTGGATCAAACATCATAGCCATAGAAAGTGCAGTTGCATATCCTACAAACTCTCCAATAATTCTAACAGCTGAAAACATAACATTAAATAGCATTGCAGCTATAAATCCTAAACTAATCTCAGTTAAGAGTGCAAGAATAAAATTTGTCTCATCTACATACTTAAACTCACCAACAAAAGGAAATAGAAAAATTACTAAATAGAATGCAAATGCTACTCTTATTGTTACACTAATAGCAGCATGTCCAAAAACTGGCATAAAAGCAACAAAAGATGCAACTCTTGCAAAAAGTAATAAAAATTTAAAAACTACAGCAGAGTTTAATAAAGAGAAAAATTCTTCCATTACATATAATCATTTTTATCTTCAAGATCTCTATTTTCCTCTTTAAGTTTTAATATAGATTGAGTATCTTTACTACTATTTTGTCTATTTTTATTTGAAGATTGCTCTTTTGAAGATGAGTTATTATCTCCTTGATTAAAATCTAAATTAAAACTTGAAGAGTCACTAAAAGTTTTTACCAAAGAGTTTCTTAACATATTTTGATTTTCCATTATCAGCTCTAAAGTTGTTAAACTTGAAATACTAAGAGTAATATTTAAACCACTAAGTCTATCATGCTTCATTAAAACAGAGATTGTCCCCATATCCTGTGGATTAATATTTATTCTAAAAGCAGTAACAGGTGGTTTATAATTTTCATACATCTGTCTTGCAATATCAGACATCATAGAACCAAGCTGTTGTCTTGCTGCAACAATTTTTGCTGAAAATTGATTTGTTAAAGAGTTTGTTACATCAATTGTAACATCATCTGCTATATTTAGACTATTTTCTAAAAGTGCATTTGAAGCCTCAATTGAGTTTGTTATTAGATTTCTAACATCAACACTTCTTATATTTTTTTCATTTAAAAGTGTATTTAAAATAGTTTTTCTCTCTAAACTCTTTTTATCTTCAAGCTCTAAATTTTTTAAACTATCTTTTGTTATCTCTTTTGATACTTCAAGCTCACTTGCTTCTAAATCTAAAATTTGAGCACTATGTTTTATATCTTCAATACTTTTAGCATTTTCTAAAATATTTACTGCCTCTTTTTTATTAAATAAAAGTTGCTTTTCAACTCTACTTATATCTTCACTAACAAATTTATTATTAGTTATTTTTTCAGAACCTACTTCAATATCTGTAAGTTTATTTGAATTTTCCAAGTTTTTATCGCTATTTTGATTACTATTTTGAGATATTAAAGTATCCATTAAACTAGTTTTTTTAAGCTCTTCTAAACCTTTTTGAGGTAAAGATGCTAAAATAGAATCACTTTGTTTATTTTCTAAAGATTTTAAACCATTTACATTTACTTCTTGAGTTATATTTTTTTCTATTTTATTTTCTATTTTATTTTCAACTAAAATAACACTATTTGTTTTATTTGTTTCTGCTACTAAACTATTTTTTTCTATTAATTTATCCATTAGAGAACTCTTTTCATTCTCTTTTAAATCTGTTGATATCTCTTCTACTTTTAAATTCTCTTTATTTACAGTATCTTCTATAAAAATTTCTGTACCGTTTTTTATTACCTCATCTTTACTATTTTCAATAACAAGCTTATCAATTTTTTGATTATCTATTTTAGTTGATACACTATCTTCTTTATTAATCTCTTTAGATATATTTAAACTATCTTCAAAATTATCTATACCATCCTCTAGAGTTTTTAACTCTTTTATATTATCTAAACTTGGCTCTTTAGAAAAAATTTGTTCTTCTTGCTTATCTATTTTTAAAATATCTGTTTGAGATTTTTTTGTATCACTTTTTATACTATTTTCAAAATTATTAGAGATATTTTCTACTTTTATATTTAAATCTCTTTTTTGAGTATTATCACTATTTTTTACTTCTAAAATCATCCTATCTAATAAGCTATTTTTATTAACAAAATTATTACTATCTTTTGAAGATTTATTATCTTTTTTAATATCTAAAGCTAGTTCTTTATCCTCTTTTTCTACTTTTTCAAAATCAGTTGTTTTATCATCATCTAAATCTATTTTGATACTATTTTCAACACTATTTGAAATATCTTCATCCAATAAAATATCTGCTTTGTTTTCGATATTTTGCTCAGTTACTATACTCTCTTTTGTGTTTTTATTTTTAAGTTCAAGATTTTTATTTTCACTATTTTCTAGCTCTTGATTATTTTTAACACTGTTTAAAAGTGTATCAAATAAGCTTGGTGAAGTTTTTATAGAATCATTTTTTAAGTTACTAGATGCTTTATTATCACCATTTGATTCACTAGTTTGAGAAGATAAATCTATTAAAGTTGTCATTTAACTACTAATTTCCATTTAATATATCTAAAGTTTTTGTATCAATTCCTCTATGAGTATTAAAAGCTGTAACATTCGCTTCATAAGATCTCATTGCTTCAATTAAATCAACCATCTCAACAACAGGATTAATATCAGGATATGCAACATAACCTTTTTCGTTCGCATCTGGATGTGTTGGATCATATCTTAAAACTGGAGGAGCATCTGATTTTATAATCTTTTTAACTCCTACTGCTCTAAGACTTAACTCCGAATTTGTAGAGTTTGTAACTTCAATATCATTTGAGTTTGTTTTTTTATTTTTATTTGCTAAAAGTACATCTTCAAAAAGTACAACTTGCTTTTTATATGGTCCACCTTCAGCTGTATGAGTAGTTTTTGCATTTGCAATATTTGCACTTGTTACATTGATTCTTGTTCTTTGAGCACTCATTCCAGAAGTTGCTACATTATATCCATCAAAAAATCCCATATAATCCTCCTAAACCTAAACTTGCATTCTCATAATCTCTTTATATGCATTTAAAGCTTTATTTTTTACCTCTAATCCTAATTTCAAACTAAGTTCAGCCTCTTCAATTCTTTGAACAGCCTCTTGTAGATTTTGAACCTTACCAGTTGCAATATCTTTCATTGAGTTATAACCTTGTATTTGAGTGTTATTTACATCATCTACTGCATTTTGAAGTAAATCTTTAAAAGATTTATTTGCATAGTTACTATCTACTTGATTTGTTGCTGTTGCACTATCTACAGCATTTCCTGTTACTTGTTCAAGTGGATTTAAAAAATTTACTGAACCTATTTGCATATTCTATTCCTTTTATTTATTCTCTTCTAAATTTTGAGAACTGTTTACTTCAGAAGCAATCTCTTTCTCTTTAATCTCCAACTCATCTTCCTCAACATAATCTTCGCTTTTAAATTTATTTAATAAAAATCCTATTTTTTCTTCATTATATTTAATATCAAAATCTTCTACTTTTTTATCTAAACTAAAGTTTCTAACTATAAAAGAAAAAATAATATGTGCAGCTCCTCTTAAAAAAAGAGTTACAAGAATAGCACCAAAAACTATCTCTATTGGTGCAAAAAGTTGACTATTTAAAATAAAAAATATTAAGGTTGCACAAAATCCAACTGCAACATAAAGCTTAAAAATTCCAGTATTTATTAGATTTTGTGAAAATCTTTCAACTACCAAAGCTATTCCTTTATTTAAGATTTCTTAAAATATTTTTTGCAACTTCAACAAATCGCATAGATACATCATCCCCTGGAAACTCTTTCAAAAAAAGTTTTCTAGTCCTAGCAACAGATGATATCATAGAACTATTTGGAATGTTTCCTATATATTTTATCATAAAATTCTCTTTTAGTCTATTTTTTTTAGCAAGAGTTATTAAAGAGTTAGTAACATTTTTTCCAATATTATCACTTCTTGTGTGATTAAAGCATAGCATCAACTCATCTTTATCTAATGATAAAAGTTTTATAAGTGAGTAAACATCAGTTAAAGCGCTTGGATCTGTTGATGTTATTGCTAATATGTTTGTTGATACTTGTAAAAACTCTTTTACATAATCATTTAATCCAGCACCTGTATCAACTATTAAAATATCAAAATAGTTTAAAGCTAAAATATCATTTATCAATCTTGAAAAAACAAAACTACTATTTATATTACTATATTGGTAACCACTTTTACCAGCAATTAAATATAAATTTGAATATTTAGTCTCCAAAATAACATCTTGCAAACTATTTTTACCGTTTACATAATCAAAAAGAGTAAATTCTGGCCTAATATCAAATAAAACTTGCATATTTGCCAAACCAATATCAGCATCTAAAACTACTGTTTTAAAACCTTTTGAAGAGCAAAAATATGCCAAATTTGCACTAAAAGTAGATTTTCCAACTCCACCTTTACCAGATGTTACTGTTAAAAGTTTTGTTTTTGTATTTACTTTATCATCAATATTTTTTGTAAGGTTTATTAGGTTTTTTGCTTGAGAGAGTTTTTCATCTAACATTATTAACTCCTAATAAACTCTTGCTTCATAAAACACTCTATTAAAAATGTTGCATCTGCTGGAATTAAATCATCTGGAACATTTTGCCCAACAGAGAAGTATGTTATAGCTTTTTTTGTCTTATGAGCAAATGTTATAATATTTCCAAAACTTCTTGTTTCATCTAGTTTTGTAAAGATTAAATTATCTATATCTAAAATTGAGTAATTTTTATAAACTTCCAATAAATCACTATGTTTTACATTTGATGGAAGTACCAATGTCTTTTCAATTGGCAACTCATCAACTTGTTTTCTATACTCATTTAAAAGCTCTATTTTATCAATATCATATTGACTTGAACCAGCTGTATCTATAAAAATATAACTACACTCTCTTAATCTAAAAAGTGCTTCACTTAAATCCTCTGGTCTTTTTACAACTTCTAAAGGTATTCTCATAATATTTGTGTATGCTTGAAGTTGTTCTATTGCACCTACTCTAAAAGTATCTAAAGTTACAATTCCAACCTTATAATTTTGCTCCATTTTATATGCAAATCTTGCTGCTAATTTTGAAATTGTTGTAGTTTTTCCAACTCCTGTTGGTCCAACCATCATCATTATTTTTCTCTGCTCTTTTCTAAGAGGTGATTCTATTTTTATAGGTATCACTTTTCTTAAAATTAATTTGAAAAAATCATTTACCTTTTTAGAGTTTACTTTTAGTGCAACAGGTAGCTCTTTTATAGTTTTTTTCATAATAGAGTAAGTCATCTCACTATCAAACTCATTTTTTTCAAATATTGTATAAATATCAATAAATTCAGGTGGAATAGTTAAATCAAAAAGTTGAGACTTTGGTTTCCAAAGAGTTTTTTGAACCTGCTCAAGAAGATTTTGCATCTTTAAAATCTCTTCTCTGTAATCATAAACTTGAGCTTTTAATGGTTGATTATCATCACTACTTGCTTTTGTAATAGCTACTTTTGTAAACTCTTTATTCTGCATGATTGTCTCATCTTCTAACATAACAACAACTTCATACATTCCTTTATCATAAGGAGTTTTACCTTCAACTTTCTTTGTAGATATTACTATTGCATCTTCACCACACTTTTTTTGTGCTTCTCTTAATGCTTCTGCTGGTGTTTCTCCCAAAAATGAGTATTTATTCATCTTAATCTTCCATCTTTATATATCTGTTCTACTTGTCCATCAAGGTTTTTAAATCTTATAAACTCATCATTTTCGTAGATTATTTTACCTTTTTTCTCTATTTTTACTCCGCCAAAATTAAATAAAATTGAGTAATCTTCAAATAACTTTACACTTCTTAAACAAAGAACACTATTTTTATTTATATAATGAGTTGCTATATATTCACCCTCTTCAATCTCTTTTTTTGTCATAGGCGTACAAGTTCTAGGGACATTTTCATACTCTTTCTCTTCTAGTTTAGAAATTGTTATTTTCTCATCAAGTTTTATTGCATCTTTTGTTACTAAAACTGTTATTGCACCAAGAGAGTTAAAGAATATTAAACTTAAAAAACTAAGCCTTAATATCAAAAATTTGTCCCCCTGCTTTTTGAGTAACCTCTTCTACTAATCCTTTATACATCTGCTGAATAGGTAAAACGATATTTGCTAATTTTTTGTTTAATTCATAAAGCTCTTTTAAATTCTCTTCAAGTAAATCTACTTTTTCTCTATAAATATTTACATCAAAATTTGCTTGTATTAGTTTTGCAAGTTCATTATTTAAATCTACTTTTTTTTGCATAATCTCATTTATTATATTATGTTTTGCTTCATTTCTTTTAAAAAGTTCTTCGTTTTTACCAAGTTTAATATCAGCAATATCTTGAACAATTGCCTCTTTTAAACTTTTTATCTCTTCATTCATACTATTTAAAATATCATCTACCATCTATAGTACCTGCTCTTTTTTATTATTTTGTGATAAAAAGTTATATAACATATCACTTATTCCAAAAGTTCCACTACTATGATTTGCAATTGATTCTAAATACATCCCTTTTATAATATCACTTCCAGCACCACTTCCAGCAATTGAGTTGTTTCCTTGAAGCGATGTTGATAAAATTTGATTTAAAAAAAATGCTTCAAACTCATTGCTTACTTCTCTTAATTTTTTATCTTCTACAAGGCTTAGTTTATCTTGATTAATATTTTCAAATTTATTTGTTTGTAGAATATCTTTGTTGTATAAATTACTTGTATTAATTTCCATATTAGAGTCCTATTTTATCTAGTTGCAAATCTTCATTTACTATTCTTCTTATCTTAATACCAAATTTTCCTTCAACAATAACAGCTTCACCTTCTCCAATTTTTACACCATTTATTAAAATCTCTAAAGGTTCATTTACCATCTGCTCAAGCTCAATTATCTCACCAACATCCCATCTTAAAATATCTTTTAATAAAACTATTTTTGATCCTAATCTAACACTTAATTTTAATTTAACATGATATAAAAGTTCTAAATTTTTAGAAGGATTTGATATGGATTGCATAGATTTAGAGCTTTGTGCAACAACTGGAGTTTCAACTGCTACCGGTGAGCTTTTCATTGGCTCTTTTGCACCTGTTATTGAAGAGAAAAATGGAGATATTATTTTATCAAAATATAAAATAACTGGATTTTGCTCACCATCTAAAGTTGTATCAAATTTATATAACTCTTTATCTTTTAAAACAGCAACATCAACTACTTTTATACTTTTTATTTCAACTTTAACTCCAGATATATCAGCTAAACCTTGAGCATTTGATGCTGTTGCAAAACTTCCAGAGATATTTGAAATTATCTCATTTACAGCATCAGTAGTCTCATCATCTATATCTTGTTTTAAATCTCCCATTCCACCTAGCATAAGATATTCAAATTTAGTAGCACTAGAAGCTGGGATAAAAAATGTAATTCCACTTTTTATATCTTTAAATTCAACCTTTACATCACACTCAATAAACGATGACTCTAAAAGATCATCTAACTTTTTTATTCCCTCAACTTTAGCTTTTTTTCCTAAAAGTTGCTCTAATGTATTTGTAAGTTCATTTTTAAATACTTGTGATAAATCTGATGCCAATTTATATGCCTTATATTAATTTTTTAATGTTCTTTGAAGCTCTTCAAGTAAAAAAGCTTTTATCTTCATCATATCTTCAGTTGGATATTTATTTTCAATGCTACCTCTTGTAACTTTTACAAAAAAATCTTGCGAATCTTTATTATAGCCAAACTGTATATTATCTAATATAACTTCATTTAGTTTACTATTTGGATCAATAGGTAGATTTTTTTTATACTCTTCATCTTCTATAACTTTTTCTTTTTCATCAATATTGCTAACCTCTTTTGATTTTAAAGCATAATTCTCTTTTGCTAAATCAATTTGTGCAGTTCGTCCTATCTCCATTTGTTATCCTTAAATAAAGAAAATTGAAATTATTATAACAAAAATTTTCAAATAGTACTATAAAGAGAGCATAAATTCATCAAAACCAATAATATCAAAACTTATAAATTGATTGTTATATGCTTTATTTAAAAACTGTATTGCAGCATTTATATTTAAAGTTTGAATCAACTGAATTGCTGTTAAAAAATCTGTATCGGTATCATTATAAAATGCTTTTATAAGTGTAATTTGAATAGAAGCCTCTTCTCTTCTTTTAGCTTCTAAATAAGATGCAACAAGTAAATACATGGTAAATCTATTTTCAATATTGTATTCATTTTTTAATCTATTTAATATATTTATAGACTCATTAGCTTTACCTAAATATAGACTTGAATAAGCATCAGTAAGCAAATATAAAGGTGAACTCTCTTTTGGTATATAAAAATCTGCTCTACTAAATATACCTAAAGCTTTTAAAATATCAATATAGTAAAGTGAAGTTATTAAAGAGCTATTCAAAAAATTATTATTATATTTTAGTGGTATTGTATCTTGCATTCTTGAAAAATATTTATAATCATCTTCATTTTTTGTTTGTTGAACTAATTTTAGTAAATATATAAAAGAGTCTTTTTCCCAATCTATCAAAAGAGGATGCTCAGCTACATATTCGTTATTTTCAAGCTTTTTTAGAAAATCTAAAGCTTTAAAAAATAGTGTAGTTTGCAAATATGGTTCTACTTTATTTTCAAAGCTTATATCAACATAAATACTATATAGCTCTTTTGCAAAGTAGTTATACAATCCATCACTACTTTTTATTCTCTCTTTAATCAACTCTTTTTGCTTATCATCCATTGATTTTGAAACTTTATTTGATGTTATTAGATACATAACAGCATATAACTTATTACCTGGGCTTAATTTGTAAGCCTTTTCAAAATATTTATATGCATTTGATAAATCTTTAATTTGAGCGAAAGCTAGTGCTAAATTATAGTAGTTGTATGCTTTTGAGTTTTCATTTAACTCATTTTTTAATTGATCTATTCTTACAAAAGGGTCATTTCTAATAGCTTTTATAAAATTTATATTGTAGTTAAACATAGCCTCAAGACTCTCTAGGCTACTTTTGTCTTTTGATACCATACCTTTTACAGTATCATACATTAACTCCTTTGAATCAGAGAAGACAAATGGTGCAAAATAGTACAAGTAATCTAATTTTCTCTCTTCATCAAATTTTAAAATAGATTTTAAATAATCACTTGATGAGTATAAATCTTTATTAAAATATATTTCAAAAGGTAAATTTATATGTACTTTATAATCACTTCCTCTTTTATTTATCTTCTCTAAAATCTCTTTTACAACATCTAATTTATTTAACTTTAAATTTACAAAAACACTAAACCAATATATCTCATCTAATCTATTTTGATCTTTTTGGGTATCAATTAATTTTTTTAAAATTATATCAGCTCGTAGTAGATTATTTTGTTTAATATAGACAAGAGCTTTTTTTAAATCAAGCGAATAACTCATAGCATTTAAAGCTCCTAAAGCATTATCATAATCTTTTACCATTAAATATCTATTTGCAAGCTCTTCTAAAATAATATCTTTGATATTTAATATAATCTCACTTTGATTTTTTAGTTTATCACTATTTTGGAAAATGGTTACCAAATCTATAATATATTTATCATCTGAAGTAAGGGTAAAAAGATAGTAGCAAGAGGCTATAAAAGCATATGGTTCATTCAATAAGTTTGATTTTTTTGAGTATATTTCAGAAAAAAGAGTTATTGCTTCCTCTTTTTTATTATCTTTTAAAAGTATTATTGCCATATTTAATAAAGATGGTATTTCATACACTACTTTTGTTTTCTCAAAAATATCATAAGCCTCTTTATATCTTTGTTTATTAAAAAGTAAAACTGCTTTATTAAACTCATTTGATACTTCTAACTCATCTAACTTATCAAGTTCAAAAATAATTTGTGGTTGTGATTTTAATATGTCGTTTGCATATAAAATATTACTTATTAATAAAATTGTAAGAAATATTTTATATATAAATTTATTCAAAAAAAACATCTTAAATAATTGCATTTACTTGAGCAAATAGCTCTTCATTTCTTCTTTGAAGATCATTTATTCGATTTTTTAAAGTAATGTTTTCCATTCTTAACTTCTGTAAATCATCTCTTGCTATATGAAGATTTTCCTGATTATTTTGTAAACTTTTTGTACCTATTTTAACTTGTTTTTCATATCTTTTTATTAAAGCCTCTAGTTTTAAAACCTCTTCTTCTGTAAGGCTTTTTTCCTCTTTAATTTTAAAATACATAGTTTTGTATGTATGAGCTGTTGATAAAAAATATAATAAAACTACAATTAAAACTGCAATTATGATAAAACTCAAAATAATCTTCCTACTTTTTAATTTTTTAGACTTAAGTTTTAACTTAAGTCTAAAATTTACTACTTATCTTTTCAGGTTAATCAGTGTACTTAATAGCTCATCTGAAGTTGTAATAGATTTTGCATTTGCTTCAAACGCTCTTTGAAATACCATTAAATTTACTAAGCTTTCACTTAAATCTGCTTTACTAATCTCCAATGCTTGTCCCATTACACCATCTGT
>NZ_JBAZAH010000027.1:0-20829 GCF_041672065.1 Aliarcobacter sp.
TTATCCAGGACATGCAAGTCAAATGATGCATGCATTTTGGGGTGTAGGACAGATGAGTTTTGTAAAACATGCAATTTTTGTAAACTCTGATGCTCCAAAATTAACTTCACATGATGAGATAATAAGATATATTTTAAATAGAATTAATGTTGATGATATTTTAGTTTCAAGAGGTGCTACAGATCATCTTGACCACGCTTCTCCTAAATTTGCAGTTGGTGGAAAACTTGGACTTGATTGTACAGGTGATGAGATAGATGAACTAGGAATCACTCTTTTAGAAGATGGTGAGCTTTTAAGTAAAATGAAAAATATTTCAAGTGATATAAAAGGCTTAAAACAGTACTACAAAGATACAAAAAATCCAGTTTGTGTTATAAGTGTAGATAAAACTAGAAGTCAAAAATATCTTTTTGAAGAGTTAAAACCTCTATTTTCTCATATAAAAATTTTAGTAATTGTTGATTACAAAACAAATGATTTGGAGAATCCTTATATGTTAATTTGGAGAGTTACAAATAATATGGATTCAAGTAGAGATTTATATATAGAAGGAAATACTATCTGTCTTGATGGAACAAATAAAAACTCTTTAGATGGTTTTACTAGACGTTGGCCAGGAGATGTAAACTGTACAAAATCTGTTTTACAAAGCCTTAATGAGAGAAAAATTATAGATATAGATAATGAATTTATAAAAAAATTCTATCTTTTTGATATTGATAAAATTTAACTTTATATAGTAGTAACTAAAAGACTCTATTTAAAATTTTAATAGAGTCTTTTAATAAAAACTTACAAAACTTTTGCTTTTATATCATTTTTACCTTCAAACTCTTTTTCATTTGCATTTTTTACAATTAGATTAGAGATAAAATCTGTAGTAACTGCAACTTCATGAGATTGTGCAGCAATATTTGCATTCTCTTGAGTCTGTTTATCTAATAAAGATATTGAACTATTTATCTGCTCAACAGCATTTAACTGCTCTTGGCTTGAAATTTGAATATCTGATATTAAAGAGATAGCCTCATTTATACTTAAATGTAACTGCTTATATCCATCAATCATATCATTTGATATATCTGTATACCCTCATTTGCTTTTAAAGTTGCACTATTTACAATAGTTTTTATCTCTTTAGCAATGTTTTGCATTGATTTTGAAGTCTTAAGTGCCAAATCTTCACCTATATTTGCACAAGAGACAATATTTTTGGATAAATCCGAAACTTTTAAAATATTATTAGTATTTTTTCTAATATTTGATGTAACATCATCTAAAGCAGCCGATGTCTCTTCAAGCGATGAAGCAGCTTTTGAGGATGAAAAATTTAATTTATCAACATTTTTTAGAAGAACTTCTGAACTATTTTGTAGAGTTAAGCCATTTGATTTATTCTCAATTAACATATTTGTAATAGTTTGTCTTAAATTATTTATCTCTTGAAATAAAACTCTAAAATCATTTTGAACTAAACTCTCATCTAGCTTTGAAATATAGTTATACTCTCCATAAAGTAAAAGAGTCTTTTTTATCTGTTCAATACTATTTTTTAAATCTTTTGCTAAACTATTTATAGTTTTTGCAATATAGTTTAATTTAAAATTTGAACTAGATGTAAAATTTATATTATCAACTAAAATTCCACTTGCAAGTTTTTCAGAAACCAACATAATCTCACCAAATATCTGTAGTTCTTCATCATTTTTTTTATTTAAAATGTTACAGATATTTGTTATTTTTTTAGTTATTTGACTATTTTTTTTAAAAGCTCTCCCATTCATCATCCTTTATTTGAGAGTTGGCTTTTATCTCTTTTGTGCTACTAATTTTTGGTTTAGAAATCTCTTTATTGCTATTAATAGCTTTTGTATTTTTCCCACTTGATAAAATATGCTCTTTTAGCTCTTTATCCATACCAAAATCTTTTGCTTTTACCTCATTTTTACCAGCAAACTCTTTTAAGTTTGCATCTGAAACTATAAGTTTTGCAATTTTATCTGTACTTACAGCAACATCATGAGATTGACTAGCAACCATTGCATTTTGTTGTGTTTGTTGATCAAGTTGATTTACAGCATCATTTATCTGTTCAATTCCTAGAAGTTGCTCTTTAGATGCATTTTCTATATCTGCTATTAAATTCATTGTTGAAGAGATATTATTATTTAGGTTTTTATACCCTTCAATCATATTTGTAGCAATACTTTTACCTTCATTTGCTTTTACAGTTGCTCTTTCTACTATCTCTTTTATCTCTTTTGCAGCTTCTGCACTTCTAGTTGCTAGATTTCGCACCTCTTGAGCAACAACTGCAAACCCTTTTCCAGCTTCACCAGCAGTTGCAGCTTCAACAGCAGCATTTAGACTTAAAATATTTGTTTGAAATGCAATATTATCTATAACCCCAATAGCTTCATTTACTAAATTTACTTGTGTATTTATCTCATCCATTGCAGTTGTTGTTTGATTTGCCATCTCTTGTCCATCTGTTACAGCTTTTGTTACTCCATTTGCAAGTTGTGACATCTTTGCGATACTTTGTGTATTATTTCTAATATTACTTGTTATCTCTTCAAGAGCTGCTGCTGTCTCTTCTAAAGATGCAGCTGCCTCATTTGAACTTATATTTAGTTTATCGACATTTATTAATAAAATATCAGAAGTTTCATCTAGTGTCATACCATTTGCTTTATTCTCTACTAACATATTAGTTATAGAGTCTCCAAGACTATTTATACCATTTGCCAACTCTAATAGTTGCTCTTTTAAACCATTTGTAGATACTCTACTTAAATAGTTGTATGATGAATATTTCTCTAAAACATCCAAAATATTTTCAATATTTTTTTCTAAAACATCACCCATACTATTTATCACATTTTTTAACTGTTTTAAAGCTGGATTTGATACTTCAATATTAAGTCTTTGACAGAGATCACCTTGTTCAAACTCACCTAAAACAGCTATTGTTTCATCAATTAAAACTCTATCCTCTTCAATACCTTTTTTTGTTTTTAAAATATTTTCATTTACAACTTTTGACATAACTCCAAACTCATCTTTAGAAGTTTCATCTAAAAGAGTAGTATCATTTGCTTCTCTATTTAAATATGCAAAAAAACCTAAAAGACCATCTTTGAATCTATCTAAAGAGTCTATTATTACTTTTAAAATATATAAAGATAAAATTAAAAATAGTAAAATTGCAATAATTGAGATTGTAATTAACAAATTATTTAAAAACTCATTTGACTCTTCTTTTAACTTTATTGCACTTATATTAATTTCATGAAGTTTATCTTCTAGTTCTACGCCTATTTTAACCATTTGAGAAATTTTCTCAAGCACATCACTTGTCTCTTGTAGAATCCCATTTTGGAAGTTTGTGATTCTAGTTTGTGCAAAATTATCAAAATAGTTAACATATTCTTTAGATAAATAGATTATCTCATCTGATAGTTTTCTATTTTTTTCTGATGATAGTGTAGATTTAAATAATTCAACATCATTTTGAAGTAGTTTAAAATCTTCTTTAACTTTTAAAGCAGCCTCTTGGCTTGGATCTCTTAGAAATTGATATACTGATATTCTACCTTTTAGTATATTTTGAATAAAGATATCAGTTTTTATTGCAGCTGTATTTCTTGCATCTGCTATACTGCTGTAATGTATATATACAGCACCTACTGTTACTACTATTAACAAAAATATAATTGGAAATAGTAGTAGCTTCATTTTTGTATTTATTCTACTTAACATCGTGCGACCTTTGTTTAATTTTTAAAATAATATTAAAAATAATATTAAATTATGTATAAATTATGTATTAATTCTATAATTTAATGTTATTTTATTAATATTATGAACTATACAATCAATATAATCCATTTATATAGGCTTTTTTAATAATAAACTCATATAAATAAATTATTAAAATAGTAAATAAATATTATTTTATAGTTAAATTTTGATAAAAATTTAAAAATTATAGAAATTTAAATAAATTATTTTTACTGCTCTAACTCCTTTTTGGGTTGAGCAAAGTAGTAACCTTGAGAAAAATCGACACCTATGTTTTTAATGATTTTGTATATATCTTCATTCTCAACAAACTCTGCAATTGTTTTAATTTCCATCTGTTTTGCAAAATTAACTATTGTTGAAACTACAGCAAATGACTCTTTTTGAGTAACTATATTTTTAATTAAAGAGCCATCGATTTTAATATAATCTGCTTCTAATTTTACTAAATATTCAAAATTACTATAACCACTACCAAAATCATCAATTGCAATTTTACAACCTTTTGATTTTACTCTTTTTATAAATTCAATTGTAATTTTCTAATAAAATAGCAAACTCATCTCCTCCATATCTATAAAGATCAAAATTTTTAAACTCTTTAATAGACTCACTTTTAAGAAATTGGCTAAATTTTTTTAAAACTTCATCTCCAAATTTATGTCCAAATAAATCATTTATTTGTAAAAATCTATCAATATTTACAACTATTAAAATAGGAGATATAAATTTTTCTATATCTTCAAGTAGTTTATTTCTACTATATTGACTAGTTAATAAATCATAGTTTGCACGATACTCAAGCTCCTCATTTTTATGTACAAAATCTGTTATATCTCTACTTACAGCTATATATCCAGTAATAACTCCATTTATATCTATAATTGGACTAATAACTGTATCAGCCCAATAGGTTTATATTTTTTATTTAAAACTGATTCTAATGTACTTTTTAATTTAAAAAGTGGCTTTAAAATATTTTTATTTATAAAAAGTGTTGAAAGAATTGAAAATAGTATTATCAACAGTAATATAGAGATAAACATATTTAAAATAAGTTCTTCTTTTTTATCATAAAAAGAACTCATATCTACATTGTGTATTAAATAGATATCTTTATTACCATTTAATTTTAAATAAAATTCATATTCTTGATTTCCTTGACTTAAAAATAGTGGATGATTTAGATTTAGATTTAATTTTTCAAGCTCTTCTTGATTTAAAAAATAACTTATTTTTACATAACCTAAAATTGAACTATCTTGTTTGAGCTCTTTTTTATGACAAATAGTATAGTAGTTGTTTATATAGTTATAATTTGTTCCTAAACACTTATTTATCTTATTTTCTAAAGGAGTTAATGTTTTATCTTTCAAATTTTTAATAAAAGCATTACTATTGTCTTATTACTATTTCTTATAATATCTTCTTCTTTTTTACCTATTATATTTTTATATTACTGGTCTATTTAATCTTAAAAAGTATAAAGATGGTAAAACAAGTCCAAAAGTTATTGCAAAAAGTATAGATATTGATTTTAATCCATCATGAATAAATAACTCAACCAGTTCAGGTTTTGCGCCAAATCTATTTATACTTATTAAAGTAACCATTGCATTAAAAGCATAAGTTCCAGGCAGAACTGGAATAATAGATGCAACCGTATAAACAGGTCGTGGAACTTTATATTTTCTTGACCAATATAAAGCAACTACCCCAATAATTGCACTTGCTAAAAAAGTAGCTAACTCTATTCCAAAATCAAGTCCTAAAAAAATAGTTCTAAAATTGTAAGTAATTGCTCCACCAAAAGCACAATATTTAAGTGTATGTTTTGGAACATTAAATACCATTCCAAAACCCAAAGATGCAATAGCAGCGAAAACTGCTTGAACACAAAGTTGAATCAAAAGTTCCATATTATGCTCCTAAACCCAAAATTGCAATTGCTAATATTATTCCAACTGTTGAAGCTAGAGTTAAAATCATTCCATCCATCCATCGTCCCCAACCCATCATCATATAGCCTTTAAAAGAGTCTAAAAATGAGTTAACAAAAGCAAATCCAGGAGCTAATAGTAAAACGCTGGCTGCTAAGGCTATATTTGGTGTAGATGTTATAGCAAATATTTTAGCCATTGCTGCAATAATAGTAGCTACAAATGCTGTTATTCCAAATGTAATAATCATCACAAATCTTCTTTTTGCAAGCTCTTGTCTTACAAACATTGCAACAAAAGCTGCAACAAAAGTAGTTGCTACTGCAAAATAATCTCCACCTTGCAAAAATGCAAAAGATGCACAAGCAAGTCCAACCATAAAAACAACTAACCACCTATTGTAATACTTTGTCTCTAAATTTTTTAAAATATCATATAAGTAGTTTATATCGTGATCATTTTTTTCCATTTTTAAAACAATATTTTGAATCTCACAAACTATGCTCATGTTTATAGGTTTATGATGAACTCTTCTTGTTGTTGTAACTGATTGTTCACCATAAAGTGTAGTTAAAACAATTGCTGATGGAATTAGTGATAACTCAACACTAGCAGCACCAAGTGCGCGACCTAGTCTTTGAGCTGTTTGCTCTATTAAAATACTTTCAGCTCCATATTCACTCATTAAAACAGCAGCTTTTATAATACCTCTTGTAATTATTGATTGTTCTTCGTAACTTAAATTCTTCATTTTATTTCTTGCTTCATTAGTTTTAGAAATTATACTAAAGTTTGTTATAATAAATGTTTTAAGGATATAAATGAGAGAAGTTACAGAGTTTTTTACAAAAAAAAATATACTATTTAAAGACTTTAAAGAGATTTTACCAAAAGAGCTAAATAGTAGAAAAAAGATAAAAATTTTTGTTGGAACAACAACTGATTTAAAATATTATGCAATTTTTGTTATTGATTCAAAAAGTAGATTTATAAAAAAAAGTGCTGAAGAGTTAATTAAATTTTCAAATATTTTATCAAGTTTTGTTGGACATAATTTTAAGGTAAAAGAGCTTTTAATAAAAAGCCCAATTTGTTCAAAAGCAAAAGAGTATTTAAAAGATTTAAAATGGAGCGTAAGAGTTGATTTTAAGTGATATTGGAAATACAAGCACAAAATTTTTTATAAATAATGAGATAAAAAACTACTTTAAAGATGATGAGATTCCAAAATTTAATGATGAGATTTTTTATATAAGTGTAAATGAAAAAGCAGAAAAAAAGCTTTTAGAAAAAAACCCAAATGCAAAAGATTTAAGCACTTTTATAGATTTCAAAACTTTATATAAAGGTATGGGAATTGATAGAGTTGTAGCATCTAGTTTTCAAAAAGATGCAGTTATTATTGATGCTGGAAGTGCGATAACAGTTGATATTATAGAAAATTTTGTTCACAAAGGTGGTTATATATTTTTAGGAGTTGAGAGTTTTTTAAAAGCTTATGAAAATATTTCGCCTCTGTTAAAGATAGATAGAAGTGATTTTGAAAAAAATATTAATTTAGATAAAATACCGCTTCATACAAAAGATGCTATTTTTTTTGCTTTATTAAAATCTATCATTTCACCAATAATTGAGATTTGTAAAGATAAAAATATAATATTCACAGGCGGAGATGGAGAGTTTTTATCTTCATTTTTTGAAAATAGCCAATATAAAAAAGATTTAATATTTGAAAATATGAAAAGGATAATAGATGCTAACAATTGCATTGCCTAAGGGAAGAATTGCTGATGAGACTCTTGATAGATTTGAAAAAGCTTTTGGAGAGAGATTTGTTTTTGAAGATAGAAAACTAATCTTAGAAAAAAGTGGTTTTAAGTTTTTAAATGTACGAAATCAAGATGTACCAACTTATGTTATGCATGGAGCTGCTGATTTAGGAGTTGTTGGTCTTGATGTTTTAGAAGAAAAAGAGTACGACTTAATCAAGCTTTTAGATTTAAAACTAGGACGATGTAAAGTTGCATTTGGACTTAGAGCTGGTGAAAAACTAAATTTTGATAAAAGTAAAATCACAATAGCAACAAAACATGAAAAAATAGCTAAAAAATTCTTTGAAGAAAAAGCTATGGCAGTTGAGATAATAAAACTTTATGGTTCAATTGAACTTGCACCTTTAGTTGGACTTTGTGATTGTATTGTTGATATTGTTGAAACAGGCGAAACTATGAAACAAAATGGTTTAGAAGTAGGACCTACAATTATGGAGAGTAGCGCACATCTAATAGCAAATAAAAACTCATTTTATGCAAAAAAAGAGCTAATTTTTAATCTAAAAGATAATTTAGAGAAGTTTTTATAATGGGTTTAGATCTATACTCAAAAATTGAGCCATATTTAGATTTTGAAGAGGAGATTTACCATCTTCACAAAGATTTTTTAAAATTTATAATGGTAAATGATCTTGATAATATTATTGATATAGGTTGTGGTCAAGGCTATTTTTTAAATAATTTAGAAGCAAATAAGAAGAACTATTTAGGAGTTGATTTAAGTAGCAAGCAGATAAGAGTTTGCCAAGAAAAAGGTTTAAATGCAAAGAAAATTGACATAAAAGATATAAAAGAGAAGTTTGATTGTGCAACTGCAATTTTTGATGTTTTAAACTATATTCCTAAAAATGAGCTTGAAAATTTTATTATAAATACAAAAAATATTTTAAATAAAGATGGTTATTTTATTTTTGATGTAAATACATATTTTGGTTTTGATGAGATTGCACAAGGGTCAATAAATATAGATATTGAAGATAAATTTATAGCAATTGATGCTTTTTTTGAAAATAGTAAACTTCAAACAAATATAACACTTTTTGAAAAACAAGGTAACAACCTTTTCTCAAAAGAGCAAGATAGTATTACTCAAGAGTATCACTCAAAAGAGTTTTTAAAAGAGCTTTTAGAAAAATCTGGTTTTACTATAGTTGATATTAAAGAGTTTTTCTTACATTCAGATGAAAAAGCAGATAAACTAATATTTATTTGTAAAAAATAGTTTATGAGTAGCTTTGAAACAACCTACTTATAATTATCATAAAAATATCTTATTTTAATCTTATATTTTAATGTTTCAAAGTAGAATCTTCTATAATCAAGGAGATCATATGCAGATAAATTCATTAAAAATAAAGCTTCTAGCAATAATAATTTTACCTTTTTCTGTAGGTGTTTTTATTCTTTCTGGTATAAATTTTGAGGGAACTCATAAAACATTGGATACAACTTTAGAAAGATTCGAAAAAAGTATCATAAGAGAAAAAGAGTCTTTAATAAAACATCAATTTGAAGTTGTACAATCTTTAATAAATACAATTATTAAAAAAGAGAAAGATATTGAAGTAGCAAAAGAGAAAGTTATTGAACTTTTAACTGGGATTAGATACTTAGATGATAAAAGTGGTTACTTTTTTGCTTATGAAAAAAGAGGTGAAGATTACTATTTTGCATTTCATCCAGCAAATCCAAAATTAAATAATCAAAAAACAAATATTAAAGCTCCTGATATAAAAGGTTATGCTTTTAGAGAAGATTTAATTAAATATGCAAAAGATGCAAAATATGTATATTATCACTATGAAAACCCTGCAACAAAAGAGATTGTTTTAAAAATGGCCTCTTCTATCTATATTCCAGAGTTTAATTGGGTTTTAGTAACAGGAATATATGCAGATGATATAAAAAGAGAGATTAATCTTGTTCAAGATAGGGTTATAAAAGATTTAGACAAACTATTTTGGATAGCAATTTTTGTAACAATAGTTTTAAATATTGTTTTGATTATAATAATAATACCTTCAATAAACAAAATTATTTTAAAACCACTAAATATTTTTCAAAATACACTTGAAACTTTTTTCAAATATTTAAATGGTGATAGTAAAACAGTAAATAGAATAAAAAACTACTCAAAAGATGAGATTGGTCAAATGTCTAAAACTCTTGATGAAAACATAGATATAGCTAGAAAAGAGATTGAAGATAATAATATTTTTATAAATAATAGTATAGAAATTTTAGGAAAGTTTCAAAAAGGAGATTTATCTCAAAGATTAAATGTAGAGGTTGAAGATCAAAACTTAATAAAACTAAAATCTGTTATTAATCAAATGGCCCAAGAGCTTGAACAAAATATTGTAAATATTTTAAAAGTTATTGATGAGTATAGTAGATATAACTATATGAATAAAGTTGATACTTCAAAAATATCTAATCATATTTTGAAACTTGCAAATGGTGTAAATACTTTAGGTTCATCTATTACAAATATGCTAATAGAGAATAAAAACAATGGGGAAACACTATCACAAAGTTCAAATACTCTTTTAGAGAATGTTGAAAAACTAAATGAAAGCTCTACAACAACAGCTGCAAATCTTGAAGAAACGGCTGCTTCACTTGAAGAGATGACTTCAAATTTAAGAAGTAGTACACAAAATGTTGAAAAGATGTCAAATATAGCTATGAGTGTTACATCAAAAGCAACTTCTGGTGAGAATTTAGCAAAACAGACAGCACAGGCAATGGAAGAAATTAATAAAGAAGTAACTTCTATAAATGAAGCTATTACAGTTATTGACAATATTGCATTTCAAACAAATATTTTAAGTCTAAATGCAGCTGTTGAAGCAGCAACTGCTGGGGAAGCTGGAAAAGGGTTTGCAGTTGTTGCTCAAGAGGTTCGAAATCTTGCAAGTAGAAGTGCAGAAGCTGCAAAAGAGATAAAAGAGTTAGTTGAATCAGCTACAAAAAAAGCAAATAGTGGTAAAACTGTTGCAAATGAGATGATAGATGGTTATTTAGAGTTAAATAGTGATATTCAAGAGACTATAAACTTAATAAAAGATTTTGAAAATGCAAGTAAAGAGCAACTATTAGGAATTGAGCAGATAAATAGTGCAGTATCTCAGCTTGATCAAAAAACTCAAGAGAATGCAAATGTTACAAGTGCTACAAAAGATATAGCAATTTCAACAAATAATATAGCAAAACTTATTATTGATGATGTAAATGAGAAGAGATTTTAGAGATTAAACTCTAACCTCTCTCATAATAAAAAACCAATCCCTATTAAAATTTGTTTTTATAAACTTTTTTTTATGAGGAATTAAACAATCTGAACAATTTTGATGAATAGCACTATTTGTAGAAAACTGGCTACCTTTTTTAGAGTTTATGCTACAAACTGAGTATAAAATTTTATTATCCTCTGTTTTCTTGATGCCTAAATCATTAAATCTAAAGTGTGGACAAGCACACAAATAGCAGTTTAAATCTTCCATATCGTGGCACTTTTTACTCTCTTTATATAAAGGACAAAAATCTGGTTCATTCTTAAGCATATTTTCAAATTTAAAATACTCTATAATCTCTTCATTACTTAAATTTTCTAACTTTTTTAAAACAGTTTTATGAAGTTTGCCTTGTTTTAAAAACCACTCTTCATAGGTCATTTTTTGTCATCTTTTTTATTTAATATTTTTTTTGAAAAACTAAAAATAGAGTTTTTTTTACTCTCTTTTTTTTCAGCTAAAAGTTTTTTTATCTCACTTGAAAGGTTCTCAAGATTTTTTGGAGTATAGATACTATTGCTTATTTTCATTTTCATCTAAATCTCTTTTTAAATAGTTTTGAAGCTCTTTAATGGCAGCTTCATTTTTTATTGTAAATTTAATCTCTATTCTTCTTGAAGCATCTTTATCTTCAACACCATTTTCATCATAAATCAAATTTGAAGATGATTTTCCACTTGAGCTTACAAAACTATTTAAAAGCTCAGCCTCCACAATCTTCTCTTCATATAAAAACTGCATAACACTCAAAGCTCTTCTTTGAGACAAAAATAGATTTGTAAGATAGCTTCCATCACTATCTGTATAACCTTCAATGATTATATTTTCAATATATCTATTAATCTCTTCATCCTTTAATAGTAAATCAAAGTAATTTTTTAAAACATCTTTCAACTCTTTTTTAGAGAGCTCTTTTAGTGTAAAAGAGTTTTTATCAAATAGTATATTTGATGAGAATTTTATAGCTCCACTTTTTTTATCAATTTGTATTGAATTAGTTAGTTTTTGGCTAATTTTTGAGATAAGTTCAAACTTTATTCCGCTTAGAGAGTTTAATTTATCTTTTACTATTTGAAAATCATTTTGAAGTTTTAAAATCTCTTGCTCTTTTATAATAATCTCATCTAAACTTTTTTGCTGTTTCTCATCAATTTCAATAAATAATTTAACAATATCTTGTAAAATATTTTCAAGATTCTCTTTTTCCTCTTTTACTTTTTGAATCTCTTCATCAAGTTCTAACTGAATTAAACTTGAAGTATCAAGTTCATTTAGAACAATATTTAAGTTATTTTCAAGTTGAAATATCTTTTCTAAACTTTTACTATATAGATCTTGCGTAGTTTTAAGTTTTAAAACAAGTTCACTATTTTTATCTTCACTATTTTCAAGCGTATTTTGAGTATAAATATATTTAACAACAATTAAAGCAATTAAAAGAATAAAAACAAATAGTAATCCAGCCATTAAATCAGCATATGAAACCCAAAAATTATCCTCTTTTTCACTACTATTTTTATACATTTTTCTACTTTGATAAATCTTTAAATATTGATAAGTTTTGAACAATAGCAACAGTTTGTTCATCTATTTGTTTTAGTGACTCTTTTAATCCCTCTTTATATTTCCACTCAATTTTCTCTATATCACCTTTCATCGTCTCTATACTTTTTACTATATTTGAATATATAGCTTTTAGATTTTCACTACTTAAATTGTTCATATGAGAGTTTAACTCAATAATATTTTTATTTAAATCATTTGACATATCTATAAAAATATCATTTTGATTTTTGATTTTGAAATTAAGACTCTCTGCACTACTAAGTAATCTTTCAAAATTTGAGATATTTTTATCAATTTTATGTGATAAATCTAGCTCTTTTTCTAAAACTCTCTCTAAATTTTCAAATCTAGTTTCAATACTATCATTTAGAGTTTTCATAACTTTGCTTGATGTTAACTCTTTAAAAATATCATTTATTTTTGAAAAGTTATCGATATTGCTTTTTATATGAATTGATTCAATATCAATCTTTGTCCAAAAAAAGTTTTTTGTACTCTCTTTGATTATATAACTATCTTTTGAAAATCTACTCATTCCAAATTTTTCAAAAAATATCCACCAAATAGATAGAAAAATTCCATAAATAGATACATAAAATGCAGTTGCAACTCCACCTAAAAGTTTTGTAATCTCTAAATCCAAAGCAATACTATCTCTTGAACTGAAATCTGGCATTGTAATAGCAATAGATATAAAAGTTCCCAAAATACCTAATGTAGGAAATATTCCACCAGCAATATTTGAAAAATTACTATTTCTTAAATTGCTTGTGTACTCTTTTAAAAAATCATCAACACTTCCATTTGCTTTTGTTTGATTATCAATTGTTAAAAGATTATTATTAACATACTCAAGTAGCTCATTTTTCATATTTTCATATCTTGTTTTAAATTTACATGATACTAAATATGCGTTGTGTGGTATAAAAAATAGATAGATAAAAAATATAAATCCTATTAAAATAACTGTATGAATCTCAATTTTAAGAGGTAGATAATCAAAATAGCACAATAAAACCAAAGCAAAAAGTAGTGCTGGAGTAAAAAATAGTGTAAATATTTTCATAAATGGGCTACATTTTGTAATAAATTTAGAGTTTAACAAAGTCAAATCATCAGATTTAAACATATTTTTTCCTTAAAAGTTTTAAAATGGTTCACATTTTATCATAAATAAATAAAATATAAAAAAATAGGGAATCTTTATGAAAATATTAATTTTATCAATACTTTCAATCAATTTTTTATTTGCAAATATTACAAACTATACAATTAGAGTTTGTGTTACATCTACACTTGAATATGCAAAAGCTTGTCAAAATAGAATTGAAAAAAGTATGAAAGAAAAGGCTTTTATAGTTAAAAAAAATAATAGATATTTTACAAATTTAAATATCTTTGATAATCTAGAAAAAGCAAAAGAGAGTTTAAAAAATGGATCTTCTTATTTAAAAGAGCAAAAAGCATATCCAAAATTGTTAACTGAAAATATTTTAAATGAACTAAACAATAATAAATCTTTTATAGATTTAGATCAAAATAATATTTTAGAAGATTTATACAATGTTAGTTTAAAAGAGTTTGATAATCAAAAAAACAACTCAAAAAATAGCCTAAAAAATAGAAAAAGAGCTGTAAACAATTTTGATTTTGATGAGTTAATTTTAAAAGTTGATTCACAAAATAATATTATGGAACTTTTTGCTAAAAAGAGTAATGAAGAGATACTTCTAAGAAGTTATGTCGTTTCAACTGGAAAAAATAGTATCAAAAAACCTCAAGGTCTTGGTTTTATTACAGAAATATCTTTAAATCCTGTTTGGTATCCAACATCTGATACTAAAAAAAGTTTTGCCAAAAGAGGAATTATCTTGCCAGATGTAGTTCCTCCAAATCATAAATATAACTATATGGGTGAAGCAAAATTAAATCTATCTCATATTGTTGATGGAAATTCAACTTATAGAATTCATGGAACTTTAAATGAAAATACTCTTGGATATAGTGTTAGTGCTGGATGTATTAGAATGAAAAATGAAGAGGTTGTTGAACTTGCAAATCTAATAGAGGATTTCTCTATTATTTATGGTTTGCATAAGGTAAAAGTAATTTTATCTTAAAGTGGTTACTAGTAACCACTTTCTTTTAAAAACTCTTCAATATTTAAAGCAACTTTCTCAACCAATCTTTTTCTAGCTTCAACACTAGCCCAAGCTATATGAGGAGTTAAAAGTAATCTTTGTTTATTTACTACTTTTAAAAGTGGATTATCTTTTGCTATTGGCTCCAAACTTAAAACATCTAAACCACACAAAATATCTCTTTGGTCTAGTATTTTTGCTAAATCCTCTTCATTTATAATTCCACCACGACCTAGATTTAGTAAAATTGCTCCATCTTTTAGCATATTTAGCTCTTTATATTTTAATAAATCTTTTGTTTTTTCATTTAAAGGTGCGTGAATTGAGACAATATCGCTTGTTTTTAATAACTCTTCCAAACTTAAACTTTTATACTCGCTATTTTTATTTTCACCACTTGTAGAGTAGTAAACAACTTCACAGTTAAAAGCTTTTGCTTTTTTTGCAAAATCTCTACCAATCTCTCCAAGCCCAATAATTCCAACTCTTTTATTATCAAGCTCATAAAATGGCATATCAATATGTGTAAAAATATCACTATTTTGCCAATTTCCATTATCTACATAATTTTTGTAGTAGTTTAATTTTTGAACAAAATATAAAATCATAGAGAATCCAAGTTGAACAACACTGCTTGTTGAGTATCCAGCAACATTTTTAACAACAATATTTGAATCTTTTGCATAATTTAAATCAACATTATTTGTGCCTGTTGCAGTTATACAAATTAGTTTTACTTTAGAGTTCTCTAACTCATCTTTTCCTACATAAACCTTATTTGTTAAGATAATATCAGCATCTTTTATTCTACTTTTTGTCTCATCTTTTTTTGTAACATCATACGATGTAACACTACCAAATTTGTTAAAAATTGAAACATCTATATCAAATCCTAATGTTTTTCTATCCAAAATTACTATTTTCATATTTAATCCTTTCATTATCTTCTATGCGAAGTTTTTGGTAAACTAACCTGCTTTTGTAAATCTATACTTAAATTATTGTAAAAAAGCTCTCCATAATTTGTCTCTCTATTGATTGTCTCATAAGCTTGAGTAATCGTGTTATTGTATTTGAGTGCATCTTGAAGTATCTTTAAAATTTTCACAGAATCCAAAAAATTTACATGAGATGGAGCTTCTATTGGTGAGCTATAGTATTTATGCATTCTTTCTACTAAATTTTTATTTCTTATTTCAATAAATACCGACTCAATTGGTGATTTAAAAAATAGAATCTTATTTTTTACATTTATAGATATATATGTTGTCTCCATCCCATATATTTTTCTAGAGAATGAGTCAAAAAGAAACAATTTTTTATTATAATTATTATTAAAAAGCTCATACATAAGCTCTAAAATCTTTATTTTTTCATCTTTTGTAAAAAAATTTCCAATACTTGCAAAACAAAAACTTAAAACTGATTTTATAGAGTACCACTCTGTTGTATCATAGTCATATCTTAACATTTGATCAATTCTCTCTTGCTTTAGCTCTTCAATATCAGGGCTTGTAGATGTTTTATAAACTCTTCTAACAGCACTATCTCTATACATAGGACCTGGAAACTGAGCTTGAATTACAAATCTTCTATTTTTTTCATGCTCTATTATATATTGCAATCTTCCTTTGTAATCCTCATCAATAATTCTTACCTCTTTTTGAGGAATTAAAGTGATTGATTTTAAAAACTCTTCACCATAACAAGCATCTTCCCAAATATATTCAGGGTATCTAAACTCTTTACAAATTTTTGCTTTAATTTCACTACTTATTTCAATACCACTAACTCTATCAATCCATGATGTTATAGTTCTTCTATCTTTATCAATTAAACTAGCAAATTTAGATATACTAAGATTTGATCTATTGTAAATCTCTATAAATTTATCTATTGAATTTTTAAAATCCATAAGCTCCCTTTAATAATTTTTTTGCATATTGTACAAAAAAAACACATAAAAACAACTTTTGTACATTTTAAAAATATTGTATAAAAATTGTAGTTTTGGATTCTAAAATAGTACATACAAAATAAATCAAAATCGATATAATTTTTGGACAATATTTTTAAAGGATATAGAAATGACAAGTGCAGGAAAAAAATTCAGAGAAGCCCTAAAAGCTTCAAGTCCACTACAAATTGTTGGAACAATTAATGCGTACCAAGCATTACAGGCAACAAAAGTAGGACACAAAGCAATCTACTTAAGTGGTGGAGGAATTGCAAATGCTTCTTATGGTTTACCAGACTTAGGTATGACAATGATTGAAGATGTTTGTATTGATATTAGAAGAGTTACTTCTATTTGTGATACACCACTAATTGTTGATGCAGATACAGGTTGGGGACATGCATTTAATGTGGCTAGAACTGTTAAAGAGTTTATTAGAAGTGGTGCTGCTGGAATGCATATTGAAGATCAAGTTGCTGCTAAAAGATGTGGTCATAGACCAAATAAAGAGTTAGTATCTACTGAAGAGATGTGTGATAGAATCAGAGCTGCTGTTGATGCTAAAAAAGAGTTAGACCCAGATTTCTATATTATTGCAAGAACTGACGCACATGCTAGTGAAGGTCAAGCTGCTGCAATTGCTAGAGCTAAAGCTTATGTTGAAGCTGGTGCTGATGCTATTTTTGCTGAAGCTGTACATACTTTAAAAGAGTATAAAGAGTTTACAGATGCTATGACTGTACCAGTTTTAGCAAATATTACAGAGTTTGGAGCAACTCCTTTATTTACAACTGAAGAGTTAGCAAGTGTTGGAATTGCAATGGTTCTTTACCCACTTTCAGCATTTAGAGCAATGAATAAAGCTGCATTAAATGTTTACCAAGAGTTAAAAGATAAAGGAACTCAAGAGGGTGTTATTAATACAATGCAAACAAGAATGGAGTTATACGATATGTTAAACTACCACTCTTATGAGCAAAAAATGGATGAACTATTTTCAAAAGGAAAAGCTAAGTAATTAGCTTTTACAATACAAATTTAATATAGATATTACTAAGGAGAATTTATGAGCGGATTAGCAGGAGTTACAGCTGGACAATCAGCTATTTGTACATGCGGTTTAGGAAATGGTTTAAACTATAGAGGTTATGATATTGCAGACCTTGCTTTAAACACAGATTTTGAAGAGGTAGCATATCTATTATTAGTTGGTGAATTACCAAATGCTGCACAATTAAAAGATTTTAGAAGAAAAATAATTGCAGGTAGAGAGTTACCAATTTCAGTTAAAAATGTTTTAAAATCAATCCCAGCATCATCACACCCAATGGATGTTATGAAAACTGCAACAGCAGCACTAGGATGCGTTGAACCAGAAGCTGAAGATTTTTCTGATCAAATGGCTAAAATTATTAGACTTTTAGGAGCATTCCCATCATTTTTAGTTTACTGGCACCACTGGCACAAAAATGGTAAAGAGATTTGCCTAAAATCTGAAGAGACAACAATTGCTGGATTTATTTTAGAAAGACTTAAAGAGAAAAAGCCTCTAGCAGTTGAAGTAAAAGCTATGAATGCGATGCTTACACTTTATGCAGAGCATGAGTTCAATGCATCAACTTTTGCAAATAGAATTACAGCATCAACTCTATCAGACATCTACTCTTGTATGACAACTGGTATTGGAACATTAAAAGGTCACTTACATGGTGGAGCAAATGAAGTTGCTATTAAATTTGTACTTCAATTTGACAATGTTGAGCATGCACTTAAATCTGTTGATGAACTATTTGCTAAAAAAGAGAAAATTATGGGATTTGGACACAGAGTTTATAGAAATCTAGATCCAAGAAGCCCAGTTGGTTTTGAATTAGCAAAAGAGTTAAAAGAGTTAGAAACTTCAGATCCAAAACTATTTGATATTGCAACAGCAATTAGAGACAAAGTAAAAGCTGAAAAAGGTTTACCAGATAATATTGACTTCTTTGGTGGATTAATTTACCACTATATGGAAATTGAAAGACTTTACTATACACCATTATTTATTATGTCAAGAGCTGCTGGATGGGCTGCACATGCATTTGAACAAAGAGCTAACAATAGAATAATCAGACCAAGTTCTGAATACACAGGACCAGAGCCTAGAGCTTTTGTTCCTCTAAAAGATAGAAAATAATCTTTAAATTTAGGCTAAATTTAGCCTAAATTTTTTTTTATAATCAAATTTAAAAATATGGAAAATAAAATGACAAATGAAAAATATCTTAAACAGTTAAATGGTTTAGATGTTAAATACTATGATGTAAAAAGTGCAGTTGAAGATATCACACCTGGTTCTTTTGCAAAACTTAACTACACATCAAGAGTATTAGCAGAAAACTTACTTAGAAAATGTCCTAGTGTTGATTTAAAAGATTCACTTATTCAATTAATAGAAAAAAGAACAGACAAAGATTTCCCTTGGTATCCATCAAGAGTTATCTGTCACGATATCTTAGGGCTTACAGCTTTCGTTGACCTTGCAGGTCTTAGAGAAGCAGTTGCAAGCAAAGGTGTAGATCCACAAAAAATTAATCCAGTTGTTCCAACTCAATTAATCGTTGACCACTCATTAGCAGTTGAGTGTGGTGGATTTGATCCAGATGCTTTCCAAAAAAATAGAGATATTGAAGATAGAAGAAATGCAGATAGATTTGATTTCATTAACTGGACTAAAAAAGCATTTGATAATGTAGATGTTATTCCTCCAGGAAATGGTATTATGCACCAAATTAATCTTGAGAAAATGTCTCCAGTTATTCACAATATTGATGGTATCGCATCTCCTGATACACTTGTTGGAACTGATTCGCACACACCTCATGTTGATGCTCTTGGAGTTATTGCTGTTGGAGTTGGTGGACTTGAAGCTGAAAATGTAATGCTTGGAAATCCATCTTATATGAGGGTTCCAGAAATCATTGGAGTTGAAATTACTGGTACTAGAGGAGCTGGAATTACGGCTACTGATATAGCTTTATCTTTAACTTCTTTTCTAAGAGATAACAATGTTATTTCTGCATATTTAGAGTTCTATGGAAGCGGAATTAAATATCTTGATTTAGGAGATCGTGCAACTATTTCAAATATGACTCCTGAGTATGGTGCAAGTGCTGCTATGTTTGCTATTGATGATAGAACTATTGATTATTTAAGAATCACTGGAAGATCTCCTGAGCAAGTAAAATTAGTTGAAACTTATGCAAAAGCAAATGGTCTATGGGCAGATACTTTATCAGAAGCAACATATGCAAGAACAATTAAATTTGATTTAACAACTGTTACAAGAACATTAGCAGGTCCATCTCAACCACATAAACTTCTTCCTGTATCAGCTCTTGATGATAGAGGAATTGCTAAAAAAATCGAAATTTCAAATGATGTTATGCCAGATGGTGCGGTTTTAATTGCTGCTATTACATCATGTACAAACACATCAAATCCAAGAAATGTTGTTGCAGCTGGATTATTAGCTAAAAAAGCAAATGAGCTTGGATTAAGCAGAAAAAGATGGGTAAAATCTTCACTTGCTCCTGGTTCAAAAGTTTCTGAAATATATTTAAAAGATTCTGGTCTTTTAGCTGAATTAGAGAAATTAGGATTTGGAATTGTAGGATTTGCTTGTACAACATGTAATGGAATGAGTGGTGCACTTGATCCAAAAATTGAAGCAGAAGCAACGGCTAGCGGTGTTTATACAACTGCTGTTTTATCAGGAAATAGAAACTTTGATGGAAGAATTCACCCATTTATTAAAGAGGCATTCCTAGCTTCACCTCCACTTGTAGTTGCATATGCACTTGCTGGAAGTATTAGAGTTAATATTGAAACAGGTGTTATTGGAATTGACAAAAATGGAAATGAAGTAAGACTTAAAGATCTTTGGCCAAGTGATGAAGAGATTGATGCAATTGTTTACAAATCTGTAAAACCAGAGATGTTTGCAAAAATATATGATCCAATGTTTGCAAAATCAGACAAAGGTGAAAAAGCTGAGCCATTTTATAAATGGGATGCAAAATCAACATATATTCAAAAACCACCATATTGGGAAGATGCATTTATGAGTATGCCAGCTCTTAAAAACTTAAGACCACTTGGAGTATTCCCAAATGATATTACAACAGACCACTTATCACCTTCAAATGCTATTCAAGCAAATAGTGCATCTGGTGAGTATTGTTTAAAAATGGGATTGCCACTTGAGGATTTAAACTCTTATGCAACACATAGAGGTGACCATAACACAGC
>NZ_JBAZAH010000028.1:0-20751 GCF_041672065.1 Aliarcobacter sp.
AACAAGCGTTATAAACACTTGCCAGATTTCCCATATTGTAGTCTATTATTCCTAACATCTAAATCCTTTTAAAGCGTAGATTATATCTTTTATTAATTTAAAAATGAGCATAGAGTAAGAGCAAACAAAACATTTACACCCTCTTTTTTTAAAGCTTTTTTAGCCTCTAAAATAGTTGTTCCTGTAGTAAGAACATCATCAACTAAAATTACATCACAATTTTTTACTCCACTATAGATAAATTTTCTTGGATTTTTTTGTCTAAATTCTAGATTTTTTCCAGCATATTTGACAATATTTGTAGCTTTTAAAGTGTTGAAAACTGGTTTTATAAAAGCACTTTTTAAATGCTTTGCCAAAATAGCAGTTTGAGAGAAATCGTGTCTTGTGTGATCATCTATAGGAAGAGCCAAAATAGGGTGGGTGAACTCAAAATTTAAAGCAAATTTAGCAAAACTTAGTTTTGCTAAAATATTAAAAACTCTATCTCCATAGAAGTGATATTTGCTTTGAATTAAATCTTCTAAATCTTTGTAATCATAAAAAGAGTAAACAAAAAAATCTTTCTCTAGCTCTTTTTTATAAAAGTTTGCAGCTAGAAGTTGTTTTTGACAAGTTTTGCAAATGATTTGTAAAGATATTGAATTACAAGTTATGCACAGCATTAAGAAAAATTCACAGTTTGTTGAAATCTTTTTCTAAAATCTTTTGGATTTAAAGATGTCTCTTGTTTGAAAAGTTTTCTAAAACTATTTTCATCAAAATATCCAACTTCCAAAGTAATATCGCTAAAGCTTCTATTTGTAGAGATTAAAAGATCTTTTGCTTTTTCAACTCTTAAATTTTTTAGATATTGTAAAGGCGAAATATTAAGAGCTTTTTTAAATCTTCTTGAGAATGTTTTTTCTGTAAGATTTATATTGTTGGCTAAGTCAAAAATATTTAACTGTTTGTGTAAATTCTCTTTCATATATGAGATACTGTTTTTTATATCTTCATCATCAAAAAGTAAAATTGTAGAGAATGCCTTATACGATTTTTGCGATTCTCTAGCTCTGTCAATTAGCATTAAATTTGCTAGTTGAGTTGCAGTTTTGCAGCTATGAAATTTCTCAATAATATATAAACACAAATCTAAATAAGCATTTATTCCACCAACAGTTATGATATTTTTCTCATCTACTAAGATTTTATCTATATCAAGATTTACATTTGGGTACTCTTTTTTAAACAACTCTTCAGAAGCCCAATGAGTTGTTGCTGATTTATTATCTAATAAACCAGTTTTTGCTAATATAAAACTTCCCAAACAAGCTGAAGATAAAATGGCTTTATTGTTGTGTTGATATTTTAACCACTCAATAATTTGCGAGTTTATATTAAAAATTCCATTTTGAAGTGTTGGTGGAATAATAACTACATCATAAATAGTGTTTGATATAGAAGTTGTTTCAAAATATTTTGTATCTTCTAAGCTTACAAAAGTAGTTTTTATTTCAACTTCTTCTTTTGATTTACAAGAAATATTGTTCAGATGAAATAACTCTTCTATCCCATAAGCAGTCGATTTTAATACATCTTTTAAAATTAAAATAGCTATATTCATAATTTGTCCTAAATAACCTTTTATATGTCAAAAACACCTATTTTAAATTGTAGCATAATATGAAATAATTACAAAATAAAAAAAAGGATAGAATATGTTAAAAAATAGTTTAAATAAATTTGCGAAAAGTGTTTTGCTTTCATCTTTTTTGTTGAGTTATCACTTACTTGCTTCTGAAGTTACTCAAATAAGAAATGCTACAGTTAAAATAAATTATGGTGGAAAAGTTTTTTTAGTAGATCCAATGTTTGCACCAAAAGATTCTTACAAAGGTTTTGAAGGAACTTTAAATAGCCATTTAAATTGGCCAAGAGTTGAGCTACCTTTTTCTATAAATGAGATTTTAAAAGATGTAGATGCTGTAATTATAACTCACACACATCTTGACCACTTAGATGAAACTGCTATTAAAGCGATTCCAAAAGATATTTTGATGTTTTCTCAAGATGAAAAAGATAAAGCATATTTAGAAAAATCAGGTTTTAAAAATGTAAAAATTATGACAAAAAATAGCTCTATTGGAGATGTAAAACTTTCAATAACTGGTGGATTGCATGGAAGTCAAGAGTTAGTTTCTAAATATAAAGAGAAATTAGGAGAAGTTAGTGGCGTTGTTGTTAGTGCAAAAAATGAAAAAACTATATATTTAGCAGGAGATACAGTTTTTAATAAAGATGTAGAAGACGTAATCAAAAATTATAATCCAGATATTATTATATTAAATTCAGGAGATGCACAATTAGGAGATGGAAGCTCAATCTTGATGACAAAAGAGGAAGTTTTGGCTACTCATAAAGTTGCACCAAAAGCTAAAATTATTGCTGTTCATATGGAAGCTGTAAATCATAGTGCCTTAAGTAGAGATGAATTAAAAGAGTATTCAAAACAAAAGGGAATGGAAGATTTTGTATTTATCCCAAAAGATGGAGAGAGTTTGCAGTTTTAATATATAGAGAATTTCTCTATATATTATATTTTTAAAACAGCCATAAAAGCCTCTTGAGGAACATTTACTTTTCCTATAGATTTCATTCTTTTTTTACCAGCTTTTTGTTTTTCAAGAAGTTTTCTTTTTCTTGTAATATCTCCACCATAACACTTTGCAGTTACATTTTTACCCATAGATTTTACAGTCTCTCTAGCAATTATTGTGCTTCCAACACTAGCTTGAATTGCAACTTCAAAAAGTTGTCTAGGAATTAGCTCTTTTAGAGCTTTTACAAACTCTCTTCCTCTTGAAACAGCCTTGTCTTCAGGAACTATTATTGAAAGTGCATCAACTATATCTCCAGCAACTCTAACATCAAGTTTTTTCAAAATTCCTGGTCTAAAGCCAACTGGCTCATAATCAAAAGAGGCATAACCTTTTGTTGTAGATTTTAATTTATCATAAAAATCCATAACAATTTCATTCATAGGTAAGTCGTACTCAAGAAAAACTCTTTTTCCTATGTAATCCATTTTTAATTGAATTCCTCTTTTATCGTTTAAAAGTTTTATAACATTTCCCAAAAATTCATCAGGAACTAAAATTGTAGCTTTTACATAAGGTTCTAAAATTGATTCAATATAGTTTGGTTCAGGAAGCTCGCTTGGATTTTGAATAGTTATTTTTTCTCCATCTCTTTTTAAAACTTCATAAATAACTGTTGGAGCAGTTGCTATTAAATCTAAGTCAAACTCTCGCTCTAATCTCTCTTTAATAACTTCCATATGAAGCATTCCTAAAAAACCTGTTCTAAATCCACTTCCAAGAGCGGCTGAGCTTTCAGGTTCAAAAGATATTGAAGAGTCATTTAATTTTAGTTTATTCAAAGCCTCTCTTAAATCCTCAAATTTATCAGTCTCTATAGGATAAAGTCCTGCAAATACAAACGGTTTAGCAGGTTCAAAACCATCAATAATCTGTGCAGTTGGATTTTTTGCATCAGTCATTGTATCACCAACAGCAATTCCATCTAAAGTTTTAAGACCTAGTACAACAATACCAATCTCACCTGTTTTAATCTCTAATGTATCTTCTCTTTTTAGAGGGTGCGGATACATCAAACTTAAAACTTGATGCTCAACTTTTGTATTCATCATTTTTAAAGTTTGACCTTTTTTGATACTTCCATCATAAACTCGAACAAGTGCCAAAGCTCCAAGATAGTTATCAAACCATGAGTCATAAATAAGTGCTTTTGTAGGTGCACTATCATCTCCAATTGGAGATGGAACTCTTTTAATAATAGCTTCAATAAGCTCTTTTACTCCAAGTCCTGTTTTTGCACTTATTAAATTATGCTCTGTACAATCAACTCCAATAGCCTCTTCAACTTCAGCTAAAACTCTCATAGGGTCAGCACTTGGTAAATCTATTTTATTAACAACTGGAAGAAGTTCTAAGTCATTATCCATTGCAATATATACATTTGCTATTGTTTGTGCTTCAACACCTTGAGTTGAATCAACAATAAGCAATGCCCCTTCAGATGATGCTAAAGAACGGCTTACTTCATAAGAGAAGTCAACATGGCCTGGAGTATCTATAAGATTTAGAATATATTTTTCTCCATTTAAAGTGTAGTTTAATCTAACACTTTGAGCCTTTATTGTAATACCTCTTTCTTTTTCTATATCCATATTGTCCATAACTTGAGAGGTCATTTCACGATCACTTATTCCACCACACTCTTGAATAATTCTATCTGCAAGTGTTGATTTACCGTGATCAATGTGAGCTATGATACTAAAGTTTCTAATATTTTTTTGCAATTTTTTTCCTATAAATTTAAAAGATAATTTGTAAAGTGGCAAGATTATATCTAAAAAGCGGTAAGTTTTTTGTTAAATAATTTTTAGAATAAAAAAAAGGGGCTAGAATTTCTAGCCCCTTTTGAAAATTTAAGTAGAAAACTTAAATTATTTAGTCATTACAGCGTGTACTCTTCTGTTTTCTGCTTTACCTTCTACAGTTTCGTTAGAAGCTATAGGTTTAGATTCTCCATAACCAACAGCTTTTAATCTTGATTTTTCAACACCTAATTCTGTTAAAGCTTTAACAACTGAAGCTGCTCTTCTTTCTGATAATTTTTGATTATATTTATCTGAACCAACAGAGTCTGTATGACCTTCTATATCAGCTTTTAATTTTTTATCTGTATTCATAGCTTTTGCAAAATCATGAATTCTTGTTCCATAAATATCTTTAATTTCAGATTTATTTGTATCAAAATTAACATTTAAATTAACTAGAGTCATACATCCAACAGTATCAACTTTTGAACCTCTCATTGTATCTGGACATTTGTCAAGTTCATCAATAACACCATCAGCATCGCTATCTTTTGGAGCAGCTTTTGCAGCTACAGGAGCAGCTACTGCTACAGGAGCAACTTTTGCAGCTTTTTCACCAAAAGGAATAGCTAAACCAAAGTTATATAACAAAGTACTGTCTCCGTTTTGTGCAGATATTAAATGTCTTAAATCAAATTTTAAAGCCATTGCATCTGTTAATTGATATTTTAAACCAACCCCATAGTTTCCAAATAGACCATCTTTTTGGTGTTTAGTTAATTCATTATCAAAAAACTCAACTCCAAGTCCTGCTAATGCGTATAAAGATAAATCAGTAGTTAAACCGTAATCTTTAACTAAGTTACCAAATACTCTAGTAATTGAAGTATCTTGATTTCTTACAGAATTTTTTCCATCAACATCTTGAACTGTTCTTAAAAAACCTAATTCAAATTGATCAATTAATGAATCTTCTGATTGATTAAAACCTAAAGCTAATCCAGCATTTGCATAGTTTCTTTCTAAACTATGATTACCTTCACCAAGAGCTCCACCGATTAATGGAGTGATTTCATATTTGTAGTCACTATTTGCAGCAAGTACTAAAGATGCACAAGCTAATGAAGATAGTAATATTTTTTTCATTTATTTTCCTTAATTTTAAATTACAATACGCGAATTATATCAATAATTTATTAATTTTTTATTAACTTTTGCTTAATTGTTAAAAATCGAATTTACTGATTCGTTATTATGTATTCTTCTTATGGCTTCACCTATAATTGTTGAAGCTGTTAGCACAGTTATTTTTTTTGCATTTTTTTTCGTTGGAATTGTATCTGAGATAACTAATTCATCTAAAACACCATTTGCAACTCTTTCATAAGCAGGCCCACTTAAAACTCCATGCGTACAACAAGCCATAACACTGTTAGCTCCTTTTTCTTTTAAAACTTCAGCAGCTTTTACTAAAGTTCCAGCAGTATCAACCATATCATCTACCAAAATAACATCTTTACCTTTTACATCGCCAATTATGTTCATAACTTGAGACTCATTTGCTTTTTCTCTTTTTTTATCAACTATTACTAAATCGTAACCTAATTTATCAGCATATTGTCTAGCTCTTGCAACTCCTCCAATATCTGGACTTGCAATAATTGGATTTTTTAAATTTTTACTTTTTATATAGTTTACAAAAAGAATCGAACCAAAAAGATTATCAGCAGGAATATTAAAAAATCCTTGAATTTGAGCAGCATGTAAATCAATAGTTACAACTCTATTTATTCCAGCTTTTTCTAATAAATCAGCAACTAATTTTGCACTAATAGGCACTCTTGGGGCTGCTTTTCTATCTTGCCTTGCATATCCGTAGTAAGGAATTACGGCATTTATTGATTTAGCACTTGATCTTTTAAGTGCATCTATCATTATTAAAAGTTCCATTAAATTATCATTTGTAGGAGCACAAGTTGGTTGAATAATATAAACATCTTGACCTCTTACACTTTGAGTTATTTGAACAGATATCTCACCATCACTAAATTTATTTAATTTAGCATCAGATACATTCATTCCTAAGTATTCACCGACTTTTTTTGCAAATTCAGGGTTTGCACTTCCACTAAAGAGTTTAAAAGTAGACATAAAAATTCCTCTAATTTTTGATTTTTCTATTTAAAATAGTAGCAAAAATCTACTTAATAAAAATTTGTTAATTATTAATAAAAGATTAATAAAGTATTAATAAAAAAAACTGTATTATTCCAAAATCTAAAAATAATGATAACAAGTATCATTTAGATTATTAATTAAAGGAGTATTTATGAAAAAATTAAGTTTAGTTGTTTCAACTATTATGTTATCAAGTACAATGTTTGCTGCTTCAGCTTTTGACAAAGAAGTTGATGCTCCTTTAAAGAAAGATAATATAGAAAATGCAAACTCTATAGATGAAGCTTTCAAGAATGGTAAAATCGAGGGAAGCATAGCACTATTTGGATTAACTCAAGATAATAAAGATCAATCTAGAGATTTTGCATTTGGTAATGGTAATTTAACTTTAGGATATAACACTGCTAGTTTTTATGGTTTTAGTTTAGGAACTCAAGTAAAAGGAAATATTAAACTTGGTGAAAAACACAAAGATGATAGAAAAAACGAAGGACCTTTTGAAAACAATGCTTTAATAACTCAAGCATATTTACAATACTCTTTAAATGAGATGTTATTAATTAAAGCAGGTAGATATGAAGGTGAATTAGAGTGGCTTACAGATTATCAACAAGGAGCTATTGCCGAGATTACAGCAATTCCTGATACTACTGTATCTTTAGCATTTTCAAATAGAAAAGCTGAATCAGGAATTGATACAAGTGAAGACTTTTATAAACCACATGATAAAGGTATTTATGTAGTTGATATTAAAAATGAGAGTTTAGAGGGATTGGAAATAAATCCTTACTACTACCAAATTCCAGATGTAGTAAAATTTTATGGTTTAAAAACTTCTTATAATTTAGAACATTTTGGAGCTATTGCACAATATGCAAAGAGTAGCTTAACTAATGAATATAAAACTAATAATAGTTCAGAAAATGATGGTTATGTAGCACATTTTGAGTTAAATGGTAATTTTGAAGATTTAACTTCAGCAGTTGGTTTAATAAAAACAAGTAAAAAAGGTGGAGCTGATATTATAACTTCTTATGGAGATAATATTTCACCATTTGAAGATGGAAATCAAGTATATACTTTAGATGCTAGAACTATTTATGGCTCTTTGGGTTATTCAATTTATGATTTTGACTTTGGTGCTTTGTATGGAATTACAAGATATGATGCGGCAAGCTCTGGATTGAAAGAAAAAGAGTTAAATCTAAGTGCTGGATATAATTTCACAAAAAATTTAAATACAAATATTATGTATGTAAATGTAGATGCTGACCAAGCAAGTGGTGAGACAGACTATAATAAATATTTAGCTAGTGTTGAGTATAAATTTTAGTTAAATAATTAAAAGTGGATTTCCACTTTTAATTATTTTGCACTTTTTATAAAAGCACTTCCTATTACTCTATTTTCATCATAAAAAACAGCCAGTTGTCCACTAGCAACTCCAAAAGCTGGTTCTTTTAATCTTATAATTGCTTTATCATTAATAATTTCAACATCACATAAAATTGTATTACTTCTATATCTTAATTTTACACCACATGAGAATTCTTTATCATCAATATACATATTAAGCTCTTCTCCAACAACTTCATTAACTTCTAAAGCTGGTTTTTTACCAACAATAATAGTGTTATCTTTTGGATTTAATTTTAAAACAAAATGAGGCTCTTGAGCACCTTTAACTGTAAATCCTTTTCTTTTTCCAATTGTATAGTGTGCATAACCTTTATGCTTTCCTACTATATTTCCATTTTGGTCTAAAACATCACCTTCAATATCTATATTTGCGTGTTTTTTTATAATATCAGTATAAACAGTTTCTACAAAACAGATCTCTTGTGATTCATTTTTTTCTGTTATCTTTTTATAAGTTACATCTAAATTTGCACCAAGTTTTATAATATCCTCTTTTTTGTAGTTACTTAGAGGAAACATCATAGAAGCAATAGCCTCTTTAGGAACTTGAGATAAAAAATAGCTTTGATCTTTTGATAAATCATCTGCAACATAGAAAAATTTACCATCAGTTTTTACATAGTGACCAGTTGCAAGAAATGAAGCTCCTTGCTCTTTTGCAAAATCAAGCATTGCACCAAATTTTATATTTTTATTACATTTTACACATGGATTTGGAGTATTTCCATCTATGTAAGAGTTTACAAAATAGTCATAAACATCTTTTTTAAATTTTTTGGATAAATCTAAAATATGATATTTTATACCTAAAAATTTTGCAACCCCATCAATATAACTTAAATTTGATTCGTGGTAACCATCAGTTCTATCATGAAGTTTTAGATAAACTCCTTCAACTTCATATCCATCTTTTTGTAAGATATAAGCTGTAACTGATGAGTCAATTCCTCCACTCATTCCAACCATTATTTTTTGTTTACTCATCTTTTACCTTTTTATTTGTAAAAGCTTATAAAGCCACCACCAAGACAATAATCACCTGAGTATAAAACAAGACTTTGCCCTAGAGTTACAGCTCTTTGCGGATTATCAAACTCTACAATTACTTTTTCCTCACTTGCCTCAACAACCGTACAAGCTTGCTTTTGTTGTCTATATCTAACTTGTGCCATTAACTTATCTCCAACTTTTGGTGCAACTTCTAGTACCCAGTGCATCTGTTTTGCTTCAACAGTTTTACTCATTAGTAACGGATGATTTGTATCTTGAACAACAGTTATTGTGTTATTTACTATATCTTTAGAAGCTACAAACCAAGGTTTATGAGTATTGTTTTCATTTTCATTGCCTTTAAGTCCACCAAGACCTATACCTTTTCTCTGACCTAATGTATAACAAACTAAACCTTTGTGTTTTCCTAAAACTTTTCCATTTTCATCAATAATATCACCTGGGATTGCTTGTAAGTGTTGAGTAATAAACTCATCAAATTTTTGATTACCAATAAAACAAATTCCAGTGCTATCTTTTTTATCGCTAACTGGTAGATTATGCTCTCTTGCTATCTCTCTAACCTCTTTTTTTGTTAAATCTCCAAGTGGAAACATAGCATGACTTAGCTGTTCACTTGATAGTGCATGTAAAAAATATGTTTGATCTTTTGAGCTATCTTTTGGAGTATCTAGTACAAAATGGTCTTTGTATTTTGCAATTTTCGCATAATGCCCAGTTGCAATCATCTTGGCACCCATCTTTTTTGCTTCATTTAAAAATAGATTAAATTTTATCTCTTTGTTACATAAAATATCTGGATTTGGTGTTAGACCTTGTTTTAAACCCTCTAAAAATATATCAAAAACTCTATCTTTGTACTCTTTTACGAAATCTTTTCCTAATACTTCAATACCTATTAATGCACCAACTTTTTTTGCATCTTCAAACTCTATACGATTAGGACACTGGCTACCTTTTATTCCATACTCCCAGTTTCGCATAAATAGTCCAACAACATCATAACCTTGTTGTTTTAACAATAAGGCTGTAACAGATGAATCAACTCCACCTGACATTCCTACAACTACTCTTTTATTTTTATTCATTTTTTTACCTTTAAAAAGATTTTTATATATATTTTAAAGGAATAATCACAGACTCTCTATTTGCCCAATTTTTGTGAGGTATAATTAAATTTTTTGAGTTTATCTTTTTTTTATCAAAAAATATAATATCTATATCTAAGGTTCTAGGCGCATCTTGAAAGGATCGCTTTCTTCCAAATTTTTTTTCATATCTTTGCATAGCTTGTAAAAACTCAAATGCACAAAGATCTGTTTGAAGACGAATTATACCATTTAAAAAATCACTTTGTTCTAAAAAACCAAATGGAGGATTTTTTAAAAGAGGGGAAGTTTTAAGTAAAGTAAATCTTGAATCTTTTTTTAAACATAAGATTAATTTATCAAATATTTTTTTTGTATCTCCAATATTTCCCCCAACTCCAATAGTTACACTATATTTTTTGTTTGAACTAATATTAAAAATTTTTGGAAAATTTGGTGTATAAAAAAGTGTTAAATTAGGTGATAATTTTTTTTTCAAATTTCTCTCTTTTTCTATTTATAAAATTTCAGCTTTGCCATTTTTTATATAAACTGTATCCTCAATTCTTACACCAAACTCATTTGGAATATAAATTCCAGGTTCTACTGTAAATACCATATTATCTTCAATTATAAGCTCACTTTTGCTATTTATATTTGGAAACTCATGAATATCAAGTCCAACACCATGACCAGTGCTATGCACAAAATATTTTCCATAACCAGCTTGAGAGATAAAATCTCTAGCAATCTTATCAATTTCACAAGCTTTCATTCCAGCTCTTGCCTCTTTTATAGATTTTTCTTGAGCTTTTAATACAATGTCATAAATTTTTTGATGCTTTTTATTTTTAAAAGTTTGCTTTCTTTCAAAATTAAAGTTATCAAAATTTGCAACACTAGTACAAGTTCTATCAGAGCAGTATCTTTTATATTTAACTCCTGCATCAACTAAAATTAAATCATCTTTTTTTAATCTTTTGTTTGTAGGAAGTGCGTGAGGTTTTGCTGCATTTTCATTTATTGCAACAATTGGATTAAAAGAGGTTTCAAGCTCTCCTTTTTGACTCATAAATTTGTAAGCATTAAAATATAGCTCTTTTTCACTCTTTTTAAATCCACTATTTTTAATATATTTTGCAAACTCTTTAAAACCATCTTTTCCTAAAGATGATGCTTTTTTAAGAAGTTTTATCTCATAATCACTCTTTATTAATCTTTTTGTTTTTGAAAAATTTATCTCTTCAACAAACTCTATATCTAAATTTTTTACTAAATTTTTATATTCTAAAAAAGTAAAATCATTTGGATCAAAAGTTATAGATTTGATAAGATTTTTTTTCAAAATCTCTTTAGCACTCTCAATTAGATTAGCACTTTCAATAACTTCACAATTTTTTGCATACTCTTTTGCTTCAATTGTATATCTAGCATCTGTAATAAAAAACTTTTCACTTCCTAAATTTAAAAAAATTACATTATCACAAGAAAAATTAACTTCATAATATATCGCATTCTCATTTTTTAAAATAAAATTCACAAATATCCCTTATAGTAAGCTTTAACAAAAATTTAAATATAATCTTACCCAAAATTAATAAAAGGAAAATAATATGAAAATAGCAGTAATTCAAGGACCAAATATAAATATGTTAGGAATTAGAGAACAACATATTTATGGTGGAATGACAATGGATCAAATTCATGAGCAGCTAAACAATGCTGCAAAACAAAATGGAGTTGAATTAGAGTTTTTTCAATCAAATTTAGAGGGTGAGATTGTAGATAGAATTCAAGAGTGTTTAGGGACTGTTGATGCAATTATGATTAATCCAGCAGCATATTCGCACACTTCAATTGCAATAAAAGATGCTTTAAGTGCTGTTAATCTTCCTGTTGTTGAAGTTCATATTTCAAATATATACAAAAGAGAAGAGTTTAGACAAAAATCTGTAACGGCAGGTGCAAGTACTGGAGTAATAACTGGATTTGGAGCTTTTGGTTACCACTTAGGAATGATATCTTTAGTTCAAATTGTAAATGAGATAAAAGCTGTAAATGAAGCAAGAGCACAACAACAAGAGCAAAAATAGTTTATGAAAATTTTAAAAGCAAAATATCTTTTAACATTTGATGAGAATTTTAAAGTTATAAAAGATGGTGCTGTTGTATTTGATGATAAGATTTTAGAGGTAGCCACATATAGTTTTATAAAAAGAAAATATACTCATCTTGAAGTTGTTGATTTAGGAGCAAACTCTGTATTAATGCCAGGACTTATAAATTCACATCTTCATTTGGAGTTTAGTGCAAATAAAACTACACTTAAATATGGAAATTTTTATGATTGGTTAAACTCTGTTATAAAATATAGAGAGCCTTTAATAAACAAAGCAAAGACATCTTTAATTAAAAAAGAGTTAGATAATATTTTAAGAAGTGGAACAACAACTATTGGTGCAATCTCTTCATACTCTTTTGATTTGGAAGCTATTTTAAAAAGTCCAATAAATAAGATATTTTTTTGTGAAGTAATTGGATCAAAGCCAGATATGATAGATGCACTTTTTGCTGATTTTAAAGCACGATTTTATGAAGCACAAAAACACAATAGCAAAAATTTTAAAGCTGCAATTGCAATTCACTCACCATATTCAGTTCATCCATTTTTAACAAGAGAGGTTTTAAATCTAGCAAAGATTGATAATACAGTGGTTACTTCTCACTTTTTAGAGTCAATTGAAGAAAAAAAGTGGCTTAGAAAAGATAAAGGAAGCTTTTTAGAGTTTTTTACAAATTTTTTAAATCAATCAACAGCTACAAACAGACCAATGGAGTTTTTAAATCTATTTAATGGAGTAAGAAACTTATCTTTTACTCACTGTGTAGAGGCAAAAAAAGAGGAGCTTAGTAAAATAAGAGAGTTAAATGCATCTATAAATCACTGTGCTGTTTCAAATAGATTTTTAAATAATAGCAGACTAGATTTAGATAAATTAGAAGATATAAATTTAAGTATTGGAACAGATGGACTTAGTTCAAATAGCTCTTTAAGTATGTTTGATGAGTTAAGAGCACTATTACATATTCATTATGAAAAAAATATAGTTAAATTTTCAAAAATTTTATTAAAAGCTGCAACTGTTGGTGGAGCAAAAGCTTTAGGTTTTGAAAATAGTAAAGGTAGATTAGAAAATGGTTATGATGCAGATATTATAGGTTTTTCTCTTCCTTCAAATATAGAGGATATAGAAGATATTTATATGCACATAATTTTACACACAAAAGAGATAAATAGAGTTATTATAGGAGGAGAGTTTGTTTGATTTTATAAAAAAACTTTTTTCACCAGTTATTTGGTTTTTAGATTTTGTTACAAAATATTTTAAAACTATTGTTTTTTTAACAATTGTATATTTTCTATTTTTTAGCTCAAATGATGAAGAACTTATGAGCAACAATTTTGCAAACTTGCAAAAAATAGATTTAATAGGTGAGATAGTTGATCCTACAAAAGTGTTAGAAAATATTGAAAAAGCTAAAAATGATACAAATATAAAAGGTGTTTTACTGTTTGTAAATAGTCCAGGAGGTGCTGTTGCTCCATCTATTGAAATAGCATTAGCTATAAAAGAGTTGCAGGAGTTAAAACCAGTTGTTGTATATGCAAGTGGAACAATTGCAAGTGGAAGTTACTATGCATCTATTTGGGCCAATAAAATTATTGCAAATCCTGGAACAATTGTTGGTTCTATTGGAGTTATTATGCAAGGATTTGATGCAAGTGAACTTTTACAAAAAGTTGGAGTTCAAACTCAAACTGTAAAAGCTGGAAAATATAAAGAGAGTGGAACAATTACTAGAAAGTGGACTGATTTTGAGCAAAAAGAGCTTCAAAAATTAATAAATAGTACATATAATATGTTTGTTTTAGATGTTGCAACTGCTAGAAATTTGAATATTAAAAATCAACAAAATTTTGCAGATGCAAAAGTTTTTACAGCACAAATGGCAAAAGATGTTGGACTTGTAGATGAGGTTTCAAATATAACTTTTGCAAAAAATAGTTTAATAGAACTAAGCCAAGTTGAAAAAGCTGTTTGGAAAAAAGAGGATAAATTTGAGAAATTTATGGATAAGTTTTTAACAGAGACTATCTCTAAAATTGTGATGAGTTTTTCAAGTAGTTTAAAAGCGATTTAATATATAAAATAAAAAAAGGTAAAGAGAAAAATCTTTACCTTTTTTAAAGAGGAAAATAAAGATTATTTTCTTCTACTTCCACCAGCAACAATATTGTAAGTATCATTTGCTATTACATACTCTTCTTGAGTTGGAATTACAAAGATTCTTGCAGGTGATGCATTTGTAGAGATATCTCTAGCTTCACTTGATCTAACATTGTTTTTAGTTGGATCCATTACAAGTCCCATAGCATCAAGACCAGCACAAACTTTCTCTCTAATTAATGCTGCATTTTCACCAATTCCACCTGTAAAACAAAGTGCATCAACACCATTTAATGCTGCAACATAAGCTCCAACATAAGATTTGATTTTATATGCAACCATATCAATAGCAAGTCTACATCTATCATCACCTTGAGCCATACCATCTAAAACTTCTCTTAAATCTGAAGATTTTCCAGAGATTCCTAAAATTCCTGATTTTTTATTCATAATATCAAGTGCTTGATCAATAGTAATATCTTCTTGTTTCATCATATATTGAATAGCTCCAGCTCCAATATCTCCAACTCTAGTTCCCATCATAAGACCTTGAACAGGAGTTAATCCCATAGATGTATCAATACATTTTCCATCAAATACAGCACTTACAGATGAACCATTTCCTAAGTGACAAACAATAATTCTAGTATTGTGTTTTTTCTCTAACATAGCTCTTGCTTCATTTGATACAAAGTAGTGGCTTGTTCCATGGAAACCATATTTTCTAATACCATGTTTTGTATATTGATCATAAGGAAGTGCATACATATACGCATAATCTGGCATAGTTTGATGAAATGCCGTATCAAATACACCAACATTTGGTTTACCTGGCATTAACTCTTGACAAATTTCAATTCCTGTAATGTTTGCAGGATTATGTAAAGGAGCTAATGGAGATAATCTTTTCATAGCATCAATTACTTCAGGAGTAATTAAAACAGAACTAGCAAACTCTTCACCACCATGAACAGTTCTATGACCTATTGCTTCAATATCATTAATTGAGTCAATAACTTTACCTTCTCCACTTGTTAGAGTAGTTAAAACAGCATTAATAGCTTCTCTGTGAGTTGGCATAGGAATATTTAAAACAAGTTTTTTCCCATCTTTATACTCATGTTTTAAAACACCATCTATACCAATTCTTTCACAAATTCCTGAAGCAAAAACTTTTTTAATAACTGGATTCATTAATTGGTATTTAACCGAAGAACTTCCTGCATTTAATACGAAAACTAACATATTTTTCCTTTTTTTGAAATTTAATTTTTTATTTAATTTGTGTTGCTGTAATAGCTACTAAATTTGAAATATCTTCAACAGAACAACCTCTTGAAAGGTCATTTACAGGTTTATTTAAACCTTGAATAATAGGTCCATGAGCCTCTGCATTTGCAAATCTTTGAACCAGTTTGTAACCTATATTTCCAGATTGTAAATCAGGGAATACTAAAATGTTTGCCTTTCCTGCAACTTTTGAATCAGGAGCTTTTTTAGAACCAACACTTGCAACAATTGCAGCATCAGCTTGAAGTTCACCATCAAATTCAAAATTTACACCTCTTTGTTTTAATATATCACAAGCATTTGTTACTTTATCAACAAGTGGATGAGCAGCACTTCCTTTTGTAGAGAAGCTTAACATTGCAACTCTTGGTTCAAGTCCAACAACACTAGCAGCAGTTGCAGCAGTTGCACTTGCAATATCTGCTAATTGTTCAGATGTTGGATCTGGAATAACAGCACAATCTGCAAATAAAATTAGACCATTGTCTCCAAATTTACCATCAGCTGTTTCCATAATAAATGTAGAAGAAACAGTATTTATACCAGGTGCTGTTTTAATAACTTGAATTGCAGCTTTTAAAACATCAGCAGTTGGAGAGTTTGAACCTGCAACTAAACCATCAGCATCACCAAGTCTTACCATCATACAACCAAAAAATCTTGGTTCGTTTAACATTAAATTTGTAGCTTCTTCTTTTGAAAGATTTTTACTTTTTCTAAGTTCAACAAGCTCATTAATATATCTATCTATATTTGCAAATTTTTTTGGATCTATGATTTTTGCACCTTCTATATTTGCACCACATTTTGCAGAGTCTGCTTTTATAGTATCTTCATTTCCTATTAAAATGATATTTGCAGTCTTATCTTTTAAAACTTGCTCAGTAGCTTTTAAAACTCTCTCATCTTCACTTTCTGGAAGAACGATAGTTCTTAAATTTTGTTTTGCTTTTGCTTTAATATTTTCAATTAAACCCATCTTGCAATATCCTTTCTTTATTCAAATTTAGAAAAAATTATAGTTAAAAGAAATAGCATTAAAGTAGCACAAAAATAGCTTTTTTTTGAGTGAATTTTTGTAAAAAAAAGAGCAAAAATGTGTAGATTTTACATTTTGCTCTAAATTATTTTATAAGATTTTTACTTTTTTAGTAGATTATAAGTATCAGTTGCTATTACAAGTTCTTCATTTGTAGGAATAACAAAGATTTTTGTTTTAGAGTTTTTTGTATTTATCTCTTTGTTTCCTTTCTCTCTTTTTGAGTTTTTATCTTTATCAATCTCAATTCCCATAAACTCTAAACCTTCACAAACCTTTTCTCTAATTAAATCAGAGTTTTCTCCAATTCCAGCAGTAAAACAAATAGCATCAACACCATGCATAAGTCCAGCATAAGAGCATAGATATTTTTTGATTCTATCACATAACATAGTAATTGCTATTTTAGATCTTTTATCTCCATCATTAGCAGCTTTTATAACCTCTCTTAAATCTGAACTAACTCCAGAAACTCCAAGAATCCCTGATTTTTTATTTAAATAATCAAGAATTTGTGTGTGAGATAGACCTTTTTTTTCCATTAAATATGGAATAACACCAGCATCAATATCTCCACTTCTTGTACCCATTACTAAACCTTCAAGTGGAGTAAGACCCATAGAAGTGCTAATTGATTTTCCATCTTTAACAGCACAAACAGATGATCCATTTCCAAGATGACAAACGATAACTTTGCTATCTTTTTTATTTAAAAGCTTAATAGCCTCTTGTGATACATAGTAGTGACTTGTTCCATGAAATCCATATTTTCTTAAGTGATGCTCTGTATAATCAGCATAAGGAACTGCATATAAGAAGTTTTCCATTGGCATAGTTTGATGAAATGCTGTGTCAAAAGTTACTACATTTGGAACTTTTGGCATTAACTCTTGACAAATTTTTACACCCAAAATATTTGCAGGATTATGCAAAGGAGCAAGTGGAATTAGTTCTTCAATTTTTCTAATTACTTCATCATCAACAATAACAGAGCCTTTAAAATACTCTCCACCATGTACAACTCTGTGTCCAATAGCTTTTATCTCATCAATAGAGTTTATAACCTTTGTCTCATCATTTGTAAGAATTCTAAGAACTAATTCAATTGCCTCTTTATGTGTAGGAATTGGAAGTTCAAAAGTAATTTTTTTATTCTCTCCAATTTCATGTTTTAAAATCCCATCAATACCGATTCTCTCAACTAAACCACTAGCTTTTAGCTCTTTAGACTTTATATCAATTAATTGATATTTTAGTGAAGAAGAACCTGCATTTAAAACGAAAATCAACATTTCTATCCTTTTTCTTAAATTTATATTAAAATTTATAATTAATTTTTTGAAATAATATCAAATTAAAACTTAAATAATTTTTTTATTCTGCCCACTCAAAATCAGTTGTGAAAACTATTGTAAGCCAAAGATTTGGATCCTCTTTTCCTAAATCTTTCTCTATCTCATCTCTTAGCATATCCCACTCTTCAAGTTTTTTTGCTGGCCAACTTTTTGGAACTATAAAATAAAGTTCGATCTGTCTTCCTCTTCCAACTCTTGCAACATAGGATCTAAAAGAGTCAAATTTATATTTATTTACAATATTTTTTGCAACAATATCAACATGATTTTTTAAAGAAGATGGAGTTACAAGCAAAATATCTGCAAGTGCTTGTTTAACAGTTTTAAAAGGCATTGGAATTACCAAAATTGATACAAAAATTAGAATAAATGGGTCAATAAATGGTGTAATCCAAGAGAGTTCTCCATCTTTTACAAAGTATCCAAAACCAAAAGCTATAAGATAAGCAAAAGACATGGAAGCTGAAATCAACCAACTAATAGAGTCTAATTTTAAAAATTCAGAATTAATATCTTTATTTGCTTTTCTTATAAAAATTCCCAAAGTAATCTCAACTACAATAGAAATAGCAGTTATAATAATTGCATAAGAAAAGATAATCTCTCTTCCTCCAAGCAAAATACTATCAATTGCATTTATAAAAGCATAAATTGAAGCACCTATTAAAAGTATTCCATTTACTCCTAAAACAATTGGTTCAAGGTGCCAAAATCCCATTGTAAAATGTTTTTCAAGTCTATTTGAGACAATATCTTTTGAAGTTGAAGCTGTAATTAATTTTGCAACAACAAGTGCTAAAATAGTCATTAAAGCATCTATCATTCCATAAATACTATCAAAAATAATAGTTGCAGAACTAGCTAGCAGACCAAAAATCAAACCAAGAATTGCTAAAAAAATTGTGGTAAATATAGAGAGTTTTAGTATCTCTTTTTCTGATTTAAATTTTGATAAATTCATATTTATTTTATTTTTACATTTGGATGATTTTTTAGTTTTAAAAATATCATTGCAGTCATTATTGCATCATTATAAGAGTCATGATTTCCAAATTCTGGAATATCTAAATCATTTACTATAGTTTTAAATTTTAAATCCACAAAGCTTTGAGGGATTAACTCAATTTTAAAATCGTGATAAATCTCAGATACCTCTATACTTCTATTTGGTAGAGTTATTCCCAATAGTGGTTTTAGGTATTTATTTATCATATTTTTGTCAAAATCTAAAAAATATCCAACTAAAGTTCTATTTCCTATAAACTCTAAAAAATCTAAAATCACATCCTCTATTTCACATCCATTTTTTAAATCACACTCTCTTATATGGTGTATTTTGATTGATTTTTCATCTAAAGAGCAGTTTTTAGGTTTAATATATCTTACAAACTTTTTACTTGAAACTATTGTATTATCTTTTATAATTACAGCACCAATAGAGATAATATCATCAATTTGTGGATTTAATCCTGTTGTTTCACAATCAAAACAAGCATACTCATTTTTTAAAGGTTTATCAAATAAAAAACTATATTTTTTATCTTTTAAATTTTTTTTATTAAAATAGTTTGAAATATTTCTAAACATAGTTAAGCTTAAAGTGGTTTTCTAATCGTTTTTTTAGTTTATTTACTATTTTAAAAGAGTCTTTTAGTAAATCTTTTTCCATAATTGTTAATCTATTTGGATTTACAAAATTATCTATCTTCTCTTTTTTATCAAGTTTCTCTAAACTAGCTTTTAGTTTTAAACTATTTAAAATATTAAATGCCATAATCAACTCTTTTGCGCTCTCATCATCTAAAACTTTTAACTCTTTTAAGCTATTTATTCTTTTTATTGTATTTGTATTTAAAACTCTATTTTGAATACTTAAAGATCTAATTCCTTGAACAATTATAAAAATACCACCTCTTTTTATATCAATCTCATCTTTATGTTTTTCATCTTTGCTATTAAATACAAAACCATCAAAAAACCCTAAAGGAACATCAAAACTATTTATAACTCTTGCAAAATTTGTATAAAAACTTTGAGAGTTTGAAGATATTTTAAATAGATAATTTTTTAACTCTTTAATAATTTCAATATCTCCAGATACACAAAGTGCATCATAAAATATTGCAATATTCATAAAGTTATCACCACTTGGACTATTTACCCACTCATAAATAAGCTCTTTAAAATCACTCTGCTTTCTGCACCAATATGGATTTGAAACCATTATATTTCCTTCGCATCTAGGAAATCCAAAATCAACTAAAGTCTCTGTAAAAAGATGAGTAAATTCTCTTAGTTTCTCTTCACTAATAGAGCAATCATCTGAAATAATAAGTGCATTGTCTTGATCAGTTCTAAGTATTTGTTCAGCTCTTCCTTCGCTTCCCATTACAACTAAACAAGATTTTCCAATAAGCTCTTTGGGTGCTAAAATTTTATATAGTTTATCAAGAAGTTTTTTGTTTAGTTGGTTTATCAACTTAGAGATAAACTCTATTTTTACACCTTTTGCATTTAGTGATTTAATTATTTTTATAAATGAGTGTGAAGCCTCTTTTAACTCATCTAAGGTCTCTGCATTAATAATTTGATTTGAAACTGCAAAAGTATTTGTTGCAAAAAATGATGAAAGAGATATTTGATCAAGAATTCCTACAATCTCATCATGGTCATTTTTTACAACTACTCTTTTTAATCCATGTTTTGCCATTTGAAGTTGAGCATTAAATAAAAAATCATCTTCATTTATATAAATTAA
>NZ_JBAZAH010000029.1:0-20532 GCF_041672065.1 Aliarcobacter sp.
TATACAAGTGATGGAAGAAGTAGAAGTGATTCTTCTAAAACTTATGGAAGTGGAGGACTTTTAAAGGGTAAAAAATATATGTTAAGTATCACTTACAACTGTCCAAAGAGTGAATTTAATAATCCAAATGGTTTTTTTGATGGATTATCATTAGATGAAGCAAATGTTGCTACTCATAAAACTTTTCAATTTGTTGGATTAGAGCCTTTAAAAACTTACTCTGTTCACGATATTTTTAAAGGTGATTTGGATTTAAATAAAGAGTTAGCTAAATTTGAAGAGACTTTAAGAGAGAATTTTTTATAAAATTACAAAATAGATTAATAGGAGAAAAATATGGAAAAAACTTTTATGGAAGCAATGGATTTTAGACATGCTTGTAAAGTATTTGATGATACAAAAAAGATTAGTGAAGAAGATATAAAATATATTCTTGAAGCAGGAAGAAAATCTCCTAGCTCATTTGGACAAGAGCCTTGGAAATTTTTGGTTATTACAAATCCTGAATTAAAAGCAAAAATAAGACCTTTTTGTTGGGATCAACCACAAATTACAACTTGCTCACACTTAGTTGTAATTTTAGCGGCAATTGAAAGTACAAAACCAACTTCAAGTGAAGTTTTAAGAAAGTTTAACAGAAGAGGACTACCTAAGGATATGGTTGAAGCCTATATTAAAAAATATTCAAGTCACTTAGAAGATACTTTTAGCAGCGATGAAAAAACTCTTGCTTGGACATCAAGACAAACATATATTTCAATGGCAAATATGATGACAGCTGCAGCTATTAAAGGAATTGATTCTTGTCCAATTGAAGGGTTTGAAAAACAAAATGTAGAAAAAGTTTTAAACTTAAATACAAAAGAGTATCAACTTTCTGTAATTGTTCCTTTTGGATATAGAATAAAAGAGCAAAGTAAACAGTTAAGAGAAGATTTAGACAAAATTGTTGAATATATTAACTAAAGCTGTAAAATGCTAATATAATCAATATTTTTATTAAATAAGGGATTAAATGCTAGTTAATGTTAGTGAGATAGAAAATTGGTTAAGAGAGTATGGTATAAGCAACTACCATATTTCAGATGATTTTTATGTTTCAGTTCAAGGTAATGTAAACTTAAGTGAAAAGTTAAAAGGAGAGAAACTTCCAGTTAAGTTTGATAGAATCGATGGTTATTTTGATATAAGTAACAATGAACTTCCTAGCCTTGAGGGTTGTCCAAAAATTGTTATGAAAGATTTTAACTGTTCACACAATAAACTAACATCTTTATTTGATTGTCCTGTTGAGGTTGGTGATTTTGATTGTTCTCATAATAATCTAAAAAACCTATCTTATGGTCCAAAAGAGGTAAAAGGTTTTTATGATTGCTCATTTAATGAACTAACATCAATAAAAGCTAGTCCAAGAACTGTAAGAGGACACTTTAAGTGTAATAATAATCGTCTAACTACACTTGAAGGTGGTCCAAAAAGTATTGATACATATTTTGATTGTTCAAATAACATTTTAGAGAGCTTAATTGGTGGACCAATTACAGTTAAACAAGATTATATTTGTAATACAAACAGAATAACTGAACTTGATGGTGTTGCTGATGAGATTGGTGGAGATTTAATTACAGATATTAAGTTAAATATCAATCCAAAATCAGAAGAGGGTCAAGTATATAAATATAATGGTAGAGAGGCAGTTTCTCATATTTATAGACCTTTAGTTGCTCTTACAAATGCTGAAGATATACAAGCTTGGCTTGATAAGTTTGATATAAAAGGAACTACAATTTTGCCTGATAACTCTGTTGATGTTCAAGGTGATGTAAAACTTTCAAATAGACTTCCAAACTTATCGAAACTTCCTTTAAATTTTAACTATGTTGATGGAGATTTTGATATAAGTGAAAATGAGCTTGTATCTTTAGAAGGTTGCCCAACAAGAGTTGGTGGAAGTTTTTTTGCTCATAAAAATGAGTTGGTATCTTTAAGAGGAGGACCAAAAGAGGTTAAAGGAAGTTTTGTAATTTTACATAATAATATTACATCTCTTCAAAACTCTCCAACGGTTGTAAAAGATGACTATATCTGCTCTCACAATCCATTAAGAACACTTGAAGGGATAAATACAGTTTTAGGGTATGTATTTACGGGAGTTTATATTCCAAGACTAAAATGTCAAAAATATAACTACAAAGGGATTACAACTTATAAATATCCTGGTGATGCTGTTATGAAATATCTTGATGAGGAGTATATCTCTTTAACAGATGAGGAGAAAGCATTTGAATCTACAAAGAAAAACTTAGAGAAAGTTATAAAAAAGATGTTAAATGCAAATACTTTAACAAAAGAGATGGTAACAGATCAACTTATAAAAAATCTTACAAAATATCAACTTGATCAACTAAAAACAAAAGTTTTATGGATTAAAAATCCACCAAATGAAGATAATAGCGATATTATAAGTGAAGATGATATTATGAAACTTGCTTTTGAGAAAGAGCTTTAAGCTCACTCTTAAGGCAAAAACTTTTTAATTTGGATATAATCGCCAAAAATCAATCAATAAAATTATACAAAATGGAGTTATTAGAATATGGTTCAAACAGTTAATTTAAAAAAAGCATTTGGTGCTAGAGTTCTTTTTGCGGATATAAACTTAAAACTTGATAGCGGGAAAAGATATGGACTTATAGGAGCAAATGGTGCTGGAAAAACAACTTTCTTAAAAATTCTTTCAGGTCAAGAAGAGGCAACTGAAGGTGAAGTGCAAATTCAAAATGGAAAAAAAGTTGGAGTTTTATCACAAAATCAATTTGCTTATGAAAACTTTTCAATATTTGATACAGTTTTAATGGGAAATAAAAGACTTTATGATGCTATAAAAGAGAAAGAAGAGCTTTATATGAGTCCTGAGTTTACTGATGAGATAAATAATAGGCTAGCAGAGCTTGAGATTATTTGTTGTGAAGAGGATCCAACTTATGAGTATGATATTAAAGTTACAAAGATTTTAGAGGATTTAGGATTTCCAGCTTCAACTCAACAAAATTTAATGAGCACTCTAACAGGTGGTGATAAAGTTAAAGTTCTTTTAGCTCAAGTTCTTTTCCCTAAACCTGATATTCTATTTTTAGATGAACCTACAAATAACCTTGATATTGAAACTATTTCATGGCTTGAAAATCAACTTCAACACCACGATGGTACAATGGTAGTTATCTCTCACGATAGACACTTTTTAAATGCTGTTTGTACAAATATACTTGATGTTGATTTCAAAAAAATTAGAGAGTTTAGTGGAACTTATGATGATTGGTATATAGCTTCAACATTAATTGCAAAACAACAACAAACAGATATTAGTAAAAAACAAAAAGAGAAAGAAGAGCTTGAGAAGTTTATTGCTAGATTTAGTGCAAATGCTTCAAAAGCAAAACAAGCTACAAGTAGACAAAAACAACTTGATAAACTTGATATTCAAGCTATTGAAGTATCAAGTAGAAGAGATCCATCTATTATTTTTAGACAAAAAAGAGAGGTTGGAAAAGAGCTTTTAACTGTTAAAAATATCTCAAAATCTTATGGAGATAAAGTTGTATTAAAAGATGTATCATTTACTTTAGAAAAAGGTGATAAAATAGCTTTAATTGGAGCAAATGGTATAGGAAAAACAACTTTATGTGAAATTTTAATGGGTAATATAAAAGCTGATAGTGGAGAGGTTTTATGGGGAGCAACTATTCAAAACTCATATTTCCCACAAAATACAACAGATATTATAAAAGGTGATATGACACTTTATGATTGGTTAAGAGGTTTTGATAGAGATGCTGATATTGCTGAAATTAGAAACTGTTTAGGAAGAATGCTTTTTAATGGTCAAGAGCAAGAGAAAAAAGTAGATGCTTGTAGTGGAGGAGAAAAACATAGAATGATGCTCTCTAAAATTATGTTAGAGCAAGGAAATTTTTTAGTTCTTGATGAACCTACAAACCACCTTGACCTTGAGGCAATTATTGCTTTAGGTGAAGGACTTCACCAATATGCTGGTTCTGTTATTTGTGTATCTCACGATAGAGAACTTCTTGATGCTTATGCAAATAGAATTATTGAGATTCAAGCAGATGGCTCAATTTTAGACTTCAAAGGAACTTACGAAGAGTTTATTGAATCAAAATCTACTAACGCTTAATTTATGGATGAGATTATCTCATCTATAAATAAAAAATTTTAAACCTTGACAAATATAGACTAAAGTTATATAATCCAATTAGCAATTAAACATTAGGAGTGCTAAATGAATAATATATTTGAAAAAATGACAAATCAACTAAGAGAAGCTATTGATAGTGGTTTAAATCTAGCTTTGCACAATAAAAATCAAGAAGTAGAAGTAGTACATATTTTGTGGGCTTTGCTTACAAATACAAATTCAGTATTAAATCAACTATTAAATAAAATGAATGTAAATAAAGCTGCAATTGAACTTGAAGCAAAATCAAATGCAAGTAGACTTCCAACTGTAAGTAGTGTTACAAAAGAGAATATTAAAGTATCAAAAAAATTATATGATAGTTTCCAAAAAGCAGCTGGACAGATGACAAGTTTGGGAGATAGCTATATAGCAATTGACTCTTGGCTTATAGCAAACTTCGATGAGCCAACAATCAAAGAAATTTTAGGAAAATATATAGATTTAAAAGAGGCAAAAAAAGAGCTTGAGGCAATTCGTGCTGGAAAAACTATAGATAATCAAAGTGCTGATGATAATTTGGAAGCTTTAAATAAATATGGAATAGATTTAAATAAACAAGCAATTGATGGAAAACTAGATCCCGTTATTGGAAGAGATGAGCAAATAAACAGAATGATGCAAATTTTGATAAGAAAAACAAAAAACAATCCAATATTGCTTGGAGAACCAGGTACTGGAAAAACTGCAATTGCTGAAGGTTTAGCTCAAAGAATTGTTGCAAAAGATGTTCCAACATCTTTATTAAATAAAAGGGTAATTGCACTTGATATGAGTTCACTTATTGCAGGTGCAAAATATAGAGGAGAGTTTGAAGATAGGCTTAAATCTGTAATTGATGAAGTTAAAAAAGATGGGAATGTAATTTTATTTATAGATGAGATTCATACAATTATAGGTGCAGGTGCTAGTGAAGGAAGTATGGATGCTGCAAATATTTTAAAACCTAGTCTTGCAAGGGGTGAACTTCACACAATTGGAGCAACAACACTAAAAGAGTATAGAAAATATTTTGAAAAAGATCAAGCAATGCAAAGAAGATTTCAACCTGTTAAAGTTGATGAACCAACAGTAAATGAAGCTTTGCAAATTTTAAGAGGTATTAAAGAGAAACTTGAAACTCATCACAATGTTACTATAAATGATAGTGCATTAGTTGCAGCTGCAAAATTATCAAATAGATACATTACAGATAGATTTTTACCTGATAAAGCAATAGATTTAATAGATGAAGCAGCAGCTGAACTTAAAATGCAAATTGAGAGTGAACCAACAGCATTATCAACAATAAAAAGAGAGATTCAAACTTTGCAAGTTGAAAAAGAGGCTCTTAAAATGGAAAAAAGCCAAAAGAATGAAGATAGAATCAAAGAGATAGAAAAAGAGCTTGCAAATAAAAATGAAGAGAAACAAAATCTTGAAGCAAGATTTGAAAATGAGAAACATACATTTAATCTAACAAGTGAGTTAAAAACAAAAATTGATGAGCTTAAAACTAAAGCAAATATTGCAAAACGAGAGTCAAAATTTGAAGAGGCTGCAAAAATAGAGTATGGAGATATTCCAGAGTTAGAGAAAAAAATAAAAGAGAATGAAGAGAAATGGGCAATTATGCAAAAAGAGGGAACTCTTTTAAGAAATAGTGTTGATGAAGAAAGCATAGCAACAATTGTCTCTAAATGGACACAAATTCCTGTAAATAAGATGCTTGATAGTGAAAAGCAAAAAGTTTTAAGAGTTGAAGAGGTATTAAAAAAAGATGTTATAGGTCAAGATGAAGCTATAAAAGCAATAAGCAGAGCAATTAAGAGAAATAAAGCTGGACTTAGTGAAGTTAATCGTCCTATAGGAAGTTTTTTATTTTTAGGACCAACAGGAGTTGGAAAAACAGAGAGTGCAAAAACATTAGCAAAATTTTTATTTGATGATGCAAAATCACTTATTAGATTTGATATGAGTGAATATATGGAAAAACATGCTGTTTCAAGACTTGTAGGAGCAGCACCTGGTTATGTTGGATACGAAGAGGGTGGGCAGTTAACTGAAGCAGTGCGAAGAAAACCTTATAGCGTAATACTTTTTGATGAAGTTGAAAAAGCACATCCAGATGTATTTAATATACTTTTACAAGTTCTTGATGATGGAAGATTAACTGATAACAAAGGTGTTACAGTTGATTTTAAAAATACAATTATAATTTTAACTTCAAATATTGGAAGTGCTAGAATTATTGAAATAAGTGATAAAGAGCAAAGAAGAAAAGCTGTAATGGATGAGTTAAAAGCTCATTTTAGACCAGAGTTTTTAAATAGACTTGATGATATTGTAATTTTTGAGCAGTTAAACTTAGATGCTATTACAAATATTGTTGATATTTTATTTGCAAATATAGAGAAAAAATTACTTGAAAAAGATATAAAAATATCACTATCAAAAGAGGCAAAAGAGTATATTGCAAAAGTAGGATTTGACCCAGTTTATGGAGCAAGACCACTAAAAAGAGCAATTTATGAAATAGTTGAAGATAAACTAGCTGAGCTTATTTTAGAGGATAAAATAAAAGAGCAAAGTTGTGTTGATTTTGATTTAGAAGATGAAAAGATAGTAGCAAAAATATCTTAAAGCAAAGAATAGTTTAAGTAAGATTTGCCTATAATCCACAACTTAATTTTGAAAATTTAAAAGGGTAAGAGTAAGATGAAAAGAACATATCAACCACATAACACTCCTAAGAAAAGAACTCACGGGTTTAGAGTAAGAATGGCTACAAAAAATGGTAGAAGAGTAATTAATGCAAGAAGAGCTAAAGGAAGAAAAAGATTAGCTGTTTAAGTAAGGACTTTAGGCTAAATAGCCAAAAAGAGTTCAACAAACTTTATAAAAGCGGTAAAAGTTGGCATACTTCAACTTTTGTCGCTTTTTTTATGCCAAATTCAAAATCAAAATTTGCATTTGTAGCTTCAAAAAAGATTGGAAATGCAGTTTTAAGAGCAAAGGCAAAAAGAAGATTGAGAGCTACACTACTACTATATGATAATCGATTAAAAGATGGAAGTTACATTTTTGTTGCAAAAAATCCTATAAATGAAAAGTCATTTATAGATTTACAAAAAGATTTTAATTTTGCTTTTAAAAGACTTGAACTACTTAAATGAGAAGTATTGGTAAGTATTTAATAAGATTTTATCAAAAATATCTAACAGTTCTATCATATGGTTCATGTAGATATTATCCAACTTGTTCACAATATGCACTTTGGCAACTAGATAATAATAGTTTTTTTAAGGCTATTTTTTATACAATATTGCGTATTTTAAAGTGCAACCAACTTTTTGCTGGTGGGTTTGACTATCCAGTTGTAAATAGGTTAAAAAAAAATCAAAATATCAAATATAATAAAATCAAAATAGTATATTGGTATATACCCACAAAAAATGGGAAATTTCTAGTAGTAAAAAACAGGGAGTGGAAGAAGTAGAATGAACAATGGTAATAATATAAACGGCGGATTACAAAAACGATTAATTATAATGACTGTAATGGTTTTTGTATTTTTTATAGCGTATGAGTTTTTGGTACTTAAACCAAAACAACAAGAGAGATTGGCTCAGGCAAAAATTGAACAACAGCAACAAGCAAATGCAGCTCCTGAAGTTCAAAATATTGTAGAAAATTCAAATAGTAATAGTGTCTCTGCACCAGCGGTAGTAGATAATAAAAGTATAATTGCAAAGATTACAACTGAAAAAAATGTTATAGAGATTGATAATCTAGGAAGAGTTGCACAAGTTACACTTTTAGAAGCTAAGTACAAAGATGAAAATCAAAACCAAATAAAACTATTTAAAGCAGATCAATTAAGACCTTTAGAGCTTAGATTTCAAGATCCAGCTTTGAATAATGAAGCTTTCAAAGTTGATATGAAAGCTAGTTCTTCAACAATAGATGCTACAAATTCTGTTCAAGAGTTGGTTTTAACACAAACTTTGAGCAATACAGTTTTAACTAAAAAGTTTAAATTTTATCCAGATGGTCACTATGATTTAGAAGTTAGCTCTACAAATGATAAACAATTTTTTATTACAAATGGATTTAGACCAGATGTAATTGCAGATATGTATGCAGTTCATGGGTTTATGGGTAAATTGGCTGATGATACTTTGGAGACTATTGAAGATGGAGATTTAAAAGATCAAAAAACTTTAACAGGACTTAGTTTTATCTCTAATTTTGATAGATATTATGCAACTGTTATTTACAATTTTGATAGAACATTCCAAGCAACATTAATGCCAGATAACAATAGAGATCCACAAGCGTTTATTCACGCTGGATCAAATATTAGTTTTAGTGGATTTATGGGACCAAAAAATTATAATGATTTAAAAGCTTTAAATGCAGAGCTTATTGATGTTATTGATTATGGTTGGTTTACATTTATTGCAAAACCTATGTTTACACTTCTTCAATTTATTCAAAGTTATGTTGGAAACTGGGGTTGGACAATTGTTATTCTTACAATTTTAATTAAACTTGTACTTTATCCTTTATCATACAAAGGTATGGTATCTATGCAAAAATTAAAAGAGCTTGCTCCAAAAATGAAAGAGATTCAAGCAAAATATAAAGATGATAAGCAAAGACAATCTATGGCTATGATGGAACTTTATAAAAAACATGGTGCAAATCCAATGGGTGGATGCTTACCATTAATTTTACAAATTCCAGTTTTCTTTGCTATTTATAGAGTTTTAATTAATGCAATTGAGTTAAAAGGTGCTGAATGGATTTTATGGATTAAAGATTTAGCAGAGCTAGATCCTTGGTTTGTGTTACCAATTTTAATGGGTGCAACAATGTATATTCAACAAAGAATTACACCAATGGCAATGCAAGATGAGTTGCAAAAGAAGATATTCCAAATGTTACCAATAATATTTACATTCTTCTTCTTATGGTTCCCAGCAGGATTAACACTATACTGGTTTGTAAATAATCTATTTACTATTGCTCAACAATATACTATTAATAGAATATTTGAGAAGAAAAAAGCTGCAAATAAAGCAAGCTAGGAATATCCAATGAAAAAGTTTGAAGCTAATAGTTTAGAAGAGGTTTATGACCTAGCTAAAAAAGAGTTTAATTGCTCAATTACTGAGTTGGTTATTGAAGTAATTCAACAACCATCGAAGGGTTTTTTAGGTTTTGGAAAGAAAAAAGCTATTATTTGTGCTTACTGTAAGTGTGAAAATCAAGGACAAAAAGATAGTTTTAAAACTTATAAAAATAAAGATGTAAAAATTGAAGATGTAAACTCAAGAATAGAGAACTCTAAAAAATGTGAAGAGTTTGAAGACATTAAAATTGAGAAAAAAGAAGATATTGTAAAAGTACCAAGCGTTGAGAAAAAAGAGAAGATTTTTGATAATTTTTATCACGAAGATAAAGATAAAGAGGTTTCAAAAATAATTATCAAAAAACCAAAAGATGAGATAATCAAAGAGATAAAAGATGGTTTAAATCTTCTATTTAGTGATACTTGCTTTAATTTAGATGAAGTAAAAGTGAGTTTTTATGATGATGAGACGATTTATATTGAGTTTTATGGAGAAGATTCAGCACTGTTAATAGGTAAAGAGGGTTATAGATATAAAGCTTTATCATATATTTTATTTAATTGGATAAATGATAAATATGGACTTATGTTAAGACTTGAAGTTGCAGAGTTTTTGAAAAACCAAGAGATTGCTATTAACTTATATTTGGAGCCAGTTATTGAGATTATTAAAGATAAAGGTAATTTTAAAACAAAACCTCTTGATGGTATTTTAGTTCATATTGCTCTAAAAAGATTAAGAGAGGAGTTCCCTTTAAAATATGTTGCAGTTAAAACAAATATTAAGGGTGAAAAGTATGTGCTTGTAAATGAGTACAAAAGTAAAGAGGATTAAAAAAATTGTATTTAGATGATACAATTGTAGCTATTGCCACTCCTTTAGGAGTTGGCTCTATTTCAATAATTAGACTCTCTGGTTCAAACTCACTAAATATTGCACAAAAAATCTCAAAACTTACAGATATAAAACCAAGATACGCAACTTTATCATACCTTTATGATGAAAAAAACAATCCAGTGGATGAAGCTATAATACTATATTTTAAAGCTCCAAACTCTTTTACAGGAGAGGATATTATTGAGTTTCAACTTCATGGTGGAGTTGCAATTGCTAATTTGGTTTTAGATTTAGTTTTATTTCATGGCGCTAGAATGGCAAATGCTGGTGAGTTTTCAAAAAGAGCTTTTTTAAATAATAAGATTGATTTAAGTAAAGCAGAAGCAATTTCAAAGATAATTGAAGCAAAGAGCCAAAGTGCTGTTAAGCTTCTAGCTAGACAGTTAAAAGGTGAGCTTAAAGAGTTTGTTGAAAGTATAAGAGAAGATCTTCTTTTTATGCTTGCATACACAGAGGTTAGTATTGATTATGCAGAGGAAGATTTACCAAGTGATATTTTAGAGAAAATTGAAGAGAAAATTGAAAAAATCACTATAAAATTAAGAGATACTTTAAGCGCAAGCAGAAGAAGAGAGGGCTTAATTGAAGGTTTTAAAGTAGCAATTATTGGTAAACCAAATGTTGGAAAATCTAGTCTTCTAAACAAACTTTTAAATTATGAAAGAGCAATTATCTCAAATATTGCAGGAACTACTAGAGATACTATTGAAGAGAGTATAAAAATTGGTTCACATATTATAAAAATAGTTGATACAGCTGGAATTAGAGAAGATACAACTGATTTAATAGAGAAAATTGGAATTGAAAAATCAATAAAAAGTATTGAAGATGCAAATATTATTTTAGCTTTGTTTGATAATAGTGAAAAAATATCAAATGAAGATAGAAAAATTTTAGAGCTAATAAATAGTGTTAGTGATAAAACTGTTATAAAGATTTTAAATAAGATTGATATGAAAAGCTCTTTTGATAAGAGCTGTTTGGGTGAATATTTAGAACTATCTACAAAATATAGTATTGAAGATTTGATTTCAAAATTAGAGGATATTTTGAATAGAAGTATTGGAGAAGATGAGCTTACACTTGTTTCAAAAAGACAAGTTCAAAGTGTTGAAAAAACTTTAGAAAATATAAATCTATCAAAAAATCCACTTCAAACTGGAGAGTTGGAGTTTTTTGCTCACTTTATAAATGAAGCTTTGTTTGAGATTTCAAATATTACAAAACCCTATGATAATGATGAGATGTTAGATGTAATGTTTGGTGAGTTTTGTTTAGGCAAGTAGCCTAAACATCACTTGGTTTTGTATAACTTATAAGTTTTGCATTAGTTTTATCTATATCAATCCAGCTGTCGCAGTCAAAATCAATTTGCATCAAAGCTCCCTCTTCAAACTTCTCTTTAAATCCTACAAGTGTAACTGCAAGAGCTGTTAAAGATGGATTGTGACCAACAATTAACATTGTATCAACTGTGTCATAAGTATAAGTTATAGTCTCTATCAACTCATTTACAAAAGCCATATATAAAACCTCATTTAGCATAATAGTTTTTGTATAATCTAACTCTTTAGCAAATATTTCAGCTGTTTGTCTTGTTCGTACAGCTGGACTTGCAACTATTAAATCTATTTTTGGATCTTTACTTGACAAATATTTTGCCATTTTAACAGCTTTTTCTATCCCCTGTGCTGTTAATTCTGTATCGTAATCATATTCGTTTACAACTTCTCTCTCTTTTGTAGTATGTCTTGCTATAAAAACTCTTTTCATATTTTCCTGCTTAAATAAAAATGCTAAATTTTAACCATATCTTTATAAGAAAAATATAAAAATATCAAAACAATAAAAAGAGAGTAACAAATTATGAAAAAATTTATCAAATATCTACTATTTTCCTTGATTTTTATAATATCTTTTGTAATTTTATATTTTGTCTTTGAATACTCTCTTTCAAGATATTCAACACCATATAGTTTAAAAAATGGTGAATATGAGATGTTTGTAAAATCAAATGGTGTTCATACAGATATTGTTTTACCACTTAAAAGTGATATTATAAATTGGTTTGATTTCTTCTCTTCAAGTGATACTTTAAGTAAAAGAGATGATTTTTCATATATTAGTATTGGTTGGGGTGATAAAGGTTTTTATCTTGATACTCCAACATGGGCTGATTTAAAAGTCAAAACAGCAGTTGTAGCAGCTCTTGGACTTGGTTCAACTGCTCTTCATATAACATATTATGAAAATATTATTGAAGATGATTTAACATATAAAATCTATATATCAAAAGAGCAGTATGAAAAAATAGTATTAAATATAAAAGAGTCTTTACAATATAAAGATGAAAAAGTTATAAATATAAAAACTAATGCACAATATGGTCAAAATGATGCTTTTTATGAAGCTATTGGAAGTTACAGCATTTTTCACACTTGTAACACTTGGACAAATAGTGTTTTAAAAAGTGCCTATTTACCAGCTTCAGTTTGGACAGCATTTGATGAGGGAATTTTATATCAATATAAAAATTTAAAAAGTAACTATTAATCTAAATTTGATAAAATTCGCAAAAATTTAAGGAGATAAAATGGAACAGGCTAAAACAGTATTTTTTCTAACACTTCTTACAGTATTATTTGTATTTATAGGATTTAGTTTTGGTGGAACAAATGGAATGTTAATAGCATTTTTAGTTGCATGTGGAATAAATTTTTATGCATATTACTATTCAGATAAGCATGTTTTAAAAAGATTTAATGCAACACCAATTGAAGATATTAGACATCCAATATATAGAATAACTCAAAAATTGACTCAAAGAGCAAATCTTCCTATGCCAAAAGTTTATTTAATAGCAGATCATACACCAAATGCATTTGCTACAGGAAGAAATCATGAAAATGCTGCAGTTGCAGTTACAATGGGACTTTATGAGATGTTAAATGAAGATGAACTTGAAGGTGTAATTGCTCATGAGTTATCACATATAAAACATTATGATATCTTAATTGGAACAATAGCTGCAGTTTTTGCTGGGGCAATTGCTATGATTGCAAATATGATGCAATTTAGTACTATGTTTGGAAATAGTAGACAAAATTCAAACCCTATAGTTATGATTGTTATGGCAATTTTACTACCACTTGCTGCTTCAATTATTCAAATGAGTGTTAGTAGAAGTAGGGAGTTTATGGCAGATGAAGGAGCTGCAAGGATGACAAAAAATCCAAGCGGACTTCAAAATGCATTAAGAAAACTTGAAAATTATGCACAAAGAGGAGCTGTTTTAAAAAATGCAAGTGAAGAGACAGCTCATATGTTTATAATAAACCCTTTTTCAGGTTTAAAAAATAATTTTGGAAATCTTTTTAGAACACATCCAACAACATCAGATAGAATTGCTAGACTTGAAGAGTTAAAAAAAGAGTTAAGATAGATATACTATCTTAGCTTTTATATGCAATAACTCTATTTTTTCCCTCTTTTTTTGCTTTAAATAGTGCTAAATCTACCTTTCTTATTAGTTCATGGCTTGAGATATTTTTATTTGCTTCTATAACTCCAAGACTAATAGTAACTCTTTGATCATTTTTAAATATATGACCTTCAACATTGTTTTTTAATTTTTTTGCCAAAATAAAACTACTATTTAAATCACTTTGTGGGATTATAATTGCAAATCTATCTCCAGCAACTCTTGAAATAAAAACATCTTTTGGAAGAGTTGCTTTTGCTAAATTGGCTATTTGTTTTATTATAGTATCGCCAAAATCATAATTAAAAGTTGTATTTATATTTTTTATATCATCAATATCAAAAACAACCAAAGAGAAGATATTTTTATCATCTTTTAGATTTTGATGAAATGTTTCTAAAGATTTGTAAAACCAATCTCTATTATATAGTTTTGTCATATTATCTATTGATGCTTGTTCTTCATTTAAGTTTTTAGATTTTGCAAGATAGTTGAATTTTTTAAGAAGAATATTTGATACAATAAATGCAATAAAAATTGATAAAACAATAAATATAAGTGCCAAAAGAAGCGTTAAATAGATATTTTTATCATAAGTTGCCTCTTCACTTTTTATTTTTTCTTCTACTTTTTTCTCAATTTCACTTGGATAAAATCCACTTCCTATAATTAAGTTTGTTTCAGGAATTAGTTTTACAAATGAAACTTTTTCTTCAAGTTTATTTGTAGTTGGATTTAACCAAAGATAGTTTACAAATCTATCATTTTGATAATTTGTTGTTATTGTTTTTACTGCACTATTATAGTTTTCATCTTCAAGAATAAAAAGATTTTCTCCCTCTAAAAAGTCCAAGAATGAGTGAATAACAACATTTCCCATAGTATCAAATATAAAATAATAATCACTAGCTTTGCTATTTATATTTTTCATAAGATTTAAAAATGAGCTATTTAATATATTTTTATTTCCAGCTAAAATAATCTGGTTTTTATATATTTGAATAGCTATCTCAACATTTGTTTTAACTTGCGTTTTCTCTTGTTCTAACAAAGAGTTTTTATATAATAAAAAATTATTTTCTAAACTACTTTTATAGCCAGAAATAATTATATAAAAAATCATTGCTACAACTAAAGGCAAAATAGTAAGCGGGGCATATCTAATAAAAGATATAATTCTTTTTTCCATATTCAATACTCTTATTCTCTATATTCTAACTCTCTTCATTCTATCTTAAAGCCCACTCAAAAAATGAAAAAACTTCAATTTTAAGTTGATTATTTTTTATTTTATTACTATTTGAAACAGTTATTATTTCAATATTTGAAATATTTAGTTCAATTGATATTTTTGTTATTTTTTTAAGTAAAGTGGCATTTGAAACTTCATTAAAAAATGGTATACAAACAACTGCAGTTCTTATTTGTGGTATATAAAAATCTATATAATCAAGATAATAAATCTCTTCATAACTATTTTTTAACTCCAAAAAAACCATATTTGTAAACTCTTGTTTAAATTTTTTTTGAAAATTTATAGCACTTTGAAATGCGTGATTGTAACAATAAATCTTTTTTAAAGAGTTTTTTTGCTCAAACTTATCTAAAAAAAATATCAATCTTTGCTCTTCAAAAATTTTACAACGCTCATAAAATCTATCTTTAGAGATTTTTATTCTCATTTTGAGAGTATTAAATAGTTGAAAAATAGACTTTTTTTCATCAATATTCTCTAATAAAAGTAGATAGATATTTAAATCTGTATTATCTTGCAAGTTTAGATTTATAATCTCTTGAATTCTTGACTCTTTTTTACTCTCTTCAATAAAAAGTATCTCAGGAGAGTTTCCATATTTTAAGAAAGTATTAAAACTAGATGTAATATTTAGTTGTTTATTGTCAAATAGAAGATACTCTTCAAAATCTAAGTTATTTAAAAATATTTTCGAAAAACTATCTATATTTATATCTTTAGTTGCAGATATAATAATATTTTCAACACTAATTTTTTCAAGTGATTCAAAGCTAACATTCTCTAAAACTAAAACTTTTATCTCATTTTGATTAATAAAATCTTGTAAAGGTTTTAACTCTAATTTGAAATTTCTATTCTTTATATCTAAAAAATCTATATATAAAATCTCTTGTTTTTTAAAGTTTGATAATAGGTCAAAAATTAAATAAGTTTTACCAACTTTAGGAGCACCTATAATTATAGTTTTATTAAATAGAATCTTTTTTTTTCTCTCCAAAAAGTTTATTTTTGGAAGAGTTTGTTCATAGTTTTCATTTAAAAAATTCATTTTTTGCTTAAATTTATAGCTTCTTTTATTGCATTTATGTAGCTTTTTGTATCTATTTTTTCATTTTTGTATGCAATATTAAAAGCAGTTCCGTGATCAACACTTGTTCTTATAATTGGAAGATTAAGGCTAACATTAATACTCTCATCAAAATATAAAGCCTTTAGTGGTGCTAAACCTTGATCATGATACATAGCTATAAAATATTTAAAATTTTTTCTTGAATTTGGTGAAAAAGCAGTATCAGGTACTAGTGGACCTTTAAAAATATCCTCTTTTAACTCTTTATTGGCTTTTTTAATAGCTTTAAAAATAACTACCTCTTCATCTCCTAAAACACCATTATCACTTGCGTGTGGATTTAATCCTAATACCGCAATATTTTTAGCTTTTATATTTTTATAAAAATCAATAAAAAAGTCTATTAAATCTTTTTCAATAATTTTTTTAGGAACTTTTTTTAGTGCAATATGTTCTGTAAAAAGTGCAACATACATTTTAGGACAGCCTAACATCATAATTGCATGTTTATTAAAAAAATCTCTTAAAACCTCTGTGTGCCCTTTGTATTTTATGCTAGCTTTACTCCAAGACTCTTTATTGATTGGAAGAGTACAAATTGCATCAACCTCTTTTTTATGTGCTAGTTTAATTGCATCCATAAATGAGTCAAAAGAGTATTTTCCAGCTTTTTTTGAAACCTCACTAGGTTTTATAACAAAATCACCTTTTGTTTCAAAAAGCTTGAAATCTTCTGGAATATCAACTTTTAAAAGTTTTGAAGCTTGATTTAGCATATTTTTATTTATACAATAAATTGGATCACAAATTTTTTTTATAGTTTCATGCTCTTTTAGAGCAATCTCTATTCCAATACCATTTAGATCACCAATACTAATAGCTATTTTTTTTAGTTGCTTATTCATTGATTAAAATTTTCATATCTTCAATTGCATTTTTTAAACCTGTAAAAACAGATCTAGCAATTATACTTTGTCCAATATTTAACTCAATAATCTCTTTTATTTCACAAATATGTTTAACATTTTGATAGTTTAAACCGTGTCCAGCAGCAACTTTTAAATCTAAATTTGATGCAAAATTGGCAGCTTGTTTTAAGTCAAGTAGGCTATTTTGTAAAAGTTCTTTAAGCTCTTCATTTGTCAGTTCAAGATATTTAATAGAGTGTTGAGTTCTTCTTAAATTTGTATGAAGCATTGCATATATATTTGCAAAGCTTCCTGTGTGAAGCTCTACCCAAGTTGCACCTAACATATTTGATAACTCAATTGATTTACTATTTGGATCAACAAAAAGTGAAACCTCAATATCATTTTCTTGTAGTTTTTCAATAGTATTGTTTATTTTATCAAAGTTTTTATCTAAATCAAGACCACCTTCTGTTGTAACTTCATCTCTATTCTCAGGTACCAAAGTTACTCTATTTGGTTTTAATTTACAAACAAGATCAATAATATTTTCATTTATAGAGCACTCAAGATTTATAGGTAGTGCTGATTGCTCAATTATAGCTTTAGCATCTAAATCATGGATATGTCGTCTATCCTCTCTTAAATGGATTGTAATTTGATCTGCACCTGCAAGTTTACAAATACTTAAAGCATCTAAAGGGTTTGGATCATTTATTTTTCTAGCCTCTCTAAGCGTTGCTATATGATCTATATTTACTCCAAGTAGCATTTTATTTCCTTTACTGTTTATGATAAATCTTTTAGTGTTGCAATATTTGCAGCTAATTTATTGTGAACCTCTAAAAACTCATCTTCATTTTTAGAATCAGCAACTATTCCAGCTCCTGATTGAAAAATTATCTTATCTTTAGTTAAAAGAGAAGTTCGTATAGTTATTGCACTATCCATATTCCCATCAAATCCAAAATAGGCTACGCTTCCTGAATAAAAACTTCTTTTTATTTTTTCAAAGTTTGCTATTAACTCCATAGCTCTTATTTTTGGGGCTCCTGTCATGGTTCCTGCTGTAAATGTAGCCATAAATAGATCAAACATATCATATTTCTCATCTAAAATAGCCTCTACATCACTAACCATATGCATAACATGAGAGTATCTCTCTATTCTCATAAGTTCAGTTACTTTAACACTTCCAGCACGAGCTACTCTTCCAACATCATTTCTTCCTAAATCAACAAGCATTAAATGTTCAGATCTCTCTTTTAAATCATTTAAAAGCTCATTTTCCATCTCTAAATCTTTTTGTAAAGTTGCCCCTCTTTTTCTTGTACCTGCAATTGGTCGAAGAAGCATATGATTATCTACTAATCTAATCATAACTTCAGGACTGCTTCCAGCAATACTAAAATCTTCAAATTGAAGTAAAAAAAGATAAGGACTTGGATTTTTGCTTCTTAATGCTCTATAAAAACTTAAATGATCTACAACAGCACTTTGAATAAATCTATTTGAAATTAAAATTTGAAAGATATCTCCACTTCTAATCATCTCTTTTGCATCTTCTACCATAGAAAAAAACTCTTCTTTTGAGTAGTTGAATTTTCCTTCATCTAAAATAGTAGCTTTTTTCAAGGGTGTATAGTTATATGGTTTTAGAAGCTCTTCTTCTATAGTTTCAAGCTCATTTTTAAGCTTATCAACTGAAGTTAAAATAGTCAATTTTGAAGTTTTATGAGAGTAAGCAAGAATTATTTTTGGTCTAATTAAATCAAAATCTGCAATATCTAGCTGATCTTCTAAATCTTGCATACTATTTTTTAATTTTGGTTCAAACTCTTTGCTTATATCATAACCAATATTTCCAATAAAACCATCAATTAGACCAATTCCAAGCTCTTTTGCTATATTTTTATAAATCTCTTTATCAAATTTTTTATAATATTTTTTTAAAAATAGTAGTGGATTATTATCAACTTTTTTGATATCTCCACTCTCATTTTGAAAAAAACATTCACTATTTTTATACCAAATTCTCTCTCTTGCACCAATTATTATATATGAGAAATTTCCATCATTTCCACTACTAATTGTACTTTCAAATAAAAAAGAGAGCTCTTTTGGATAAAGAGCTTTTACTTTTTCATAAATTGATACAGGTGTAAATTGATCCAAAAATAGAGTTTTGTTATAAAAAATCATTTCACTTCTTTAATAAAAGCTGATTGAATATTTAGCTTAGTTTTTATATTTGGCATTTGAGTATTTGCATTTGCTCTACTACTATATGGTCCAATTAAAAGTTTATTTAAATTACTCTCTTCTATAATTTTGTATTCAAAACCATTTTGTTTTATTTTTTGTAAGTATGCACTATCTGGTCTGTTTTTAAATGCACCAATTTGAACATAAAAACCTTTAGAAGTAGATGTTGTAGTCTCAACTGCTTTTGTGGCACTATTTTGTGTGCTTTTACCTTCAACTAACTCTCTAATAGATTTTTTAGGTTCGTTTTGTGTAGAAGGTGCTTTTTTCTCTTCAACTTTTACAACAGGAGCAACACTTTTTTTCTCTTCAATTTTTTGAATCGTTTTATCTAAATCTTCATTTGTAATAGTAGTCTCTTTAGGCTCTTCTACAATCTCTTTAATAGAGTTTAAGTTATCTAAACTATCATTTTCTTTTAAATCTTCTAGTGATTGTTCTGCACTTTTTCTATTTGTATCATCAAGAATTTTTTGATAACTCTCTTCAATGCTACTCTCTTTTGAAATATTTGTATCACTACTTGATAAATCTTGTGGCATAAAAGGATCACCTTTTTTATCTTTATTTGAAAGAAGTCCAACAATAACAACTGTTAGTAAAAATAGAACTAATAAAATAGCTCCAAGCATAAGATATTTCTTCTTGTTATCGCTTCTATTAGATCTCTTTTCTAAGATTAGGCTATCAAACTCATTATTACTATTTTCTAATTCAATATTATTTTGAAGTCTTTGAATCTCTTCATAACTATTGTCACTGTTATAAGCACTATTTAGACTGTTTGATAGATTTAAATTTTGCATATTTGATTCTGCTTGATTTAGTTCATTTAATTTTCTTTTTAACTCTTCGCCCTCTTGTTTCAACTGAACTTTTTTTAAAAAATCATCACCACTTATTTGCATAGCCTATCCTTTTTTTAAAATTTTTATTTAATACGTCGAACTACTGTAAATCACAAACTTACTAGCTAACTCTTCAAGCTCTTTGTTTATTTTTTTGTGTAACTCTTTATCTTCAATATTATCTAATACATCACAAATTTTATTTGCAATATATTCAAACTCTTTCTCTTTCATTCCACGTGCTGTTAATGCTGGGCTTCCTATTCTAATACCTGAAGTTACAAATGGGCTTCTTGTCTCTCCTGGAACAGTGTTTTTATTTACAGTAATTCCTGCATCTCCAAGTGCTGCATCTGCATCTTTTCCACTAAATGGTTTATTTAAGAAAGATACTAAAACTAAGTGATTATCTGTTCCACCACTTACAATATCATAAC
>NZ_JBAZAH010000030.1:0-19267 GCF_041672065.1 Aliarcobacter sp.
AATTTCTGGTGCTAGTGGATTTGTTGGACAAAGTTTAGTTGAGTTTTTTTCAAATAAAAACTACAAAGTTGTTCAAATAAAAAGAGAGGTTTTAAACAACTCTTCAAAGCTAGATGAGCTTATAAGTTCTAGCGATATTATTATAAATTTAAGTGGCGCAAATATTATAAATAGATGGAGTGAGAGTTACAAAAAACTTTTGGTTTCAAGCAGACTTGAAACTACAAAAAAATTAACAGAATCTGTAAATAGAGTAACAAATAAACCAAAACTTTTTATATCAACTTCAGCAGTTGGAATATATGACAACAAAAAAACTTATGATGAAAATGGCTCTTTTTCAAATGATTTCTTATCAACTCTATGTCAAAACTGGGAAAAAGAGGCACAAAAAGCAAAAAATAGCACTACAAAAGTAGCTATTTTTAGATTTGGAATAGTTTTAGGAAAAAATGGTGGAGCATTTAAAAAGATGATTACACCTTTTAGATTAGGAATTGGCGGAATTATTGGAAGTGGAAAACAGTATTTTTCATATATTCATATTGAAGATTTAGTAAATATATATAATTTTGTTATTGAAAATGAGTTTGATGGTGTGTTTAACTGTACAGCACCAACTCCTACAACAAACTATGAGTTTACTAAAACTTTAGGAAAACTTTTAAAAAGACCAACAATTTTTCCTATTCCAGAGTTTGTTTTAAAACTTATATTTAGTGAAGGTGCAAAAGTTTTAAGTGATGGACAAAGTGCAGTTCCAAAAAGAGTTTTGGATTTGAAATTTAATTTTAAATATAAAAATATAGAAGAGAGTTTAAAAAGTTTAGTTTAAAAAGATTTAGAGTTTTATCTCTAAACCTTTTCTCTCTTCAAGTCCAAGCATTATATTCATACACTGAACAGCAGCTCCACTTGCACCTTTTCCTAAGTTATCAAGTCTTGAAATAACTACTAAATCAGTTTTATTTTCATAAACAGATATCTCAATACTATTTGTGTTGTTACATCTCATTGGATTTAAAAACCCATTTTCTAAATACTCATCATTGTTCTCAATAATTTTTATAAAAATCTCATCAGCATAGTAGTTTTTATAAACTTTGATTAACTCATCTTTATTTAGAGGTTTTTTCATACTACTTTTTTCAATATATGACATTACAAGCATACCTTGCTTGAAGTTACCAACACTTGGAGTAAAAATTGGGGCTTTGTTTATTTTTAAGACATATTTCATCTCTGGAAGATGTTTATGATTTAATCCTAAAGCATACGGTCTTTGAGCACCTATATTTTCAAAAGAACCATTTTCATAATCATTTATCATCTGTGTTCCACCACCACTATAACCAGTTATTGAGTGGCAAATTAGTTTATGATTTTTACTTAAAATTTTGTTTTTAAATAGAGGTTTCATAGCAACAATTAATCCACTAGCATGACATCCTGGCACACAAACTCTTTTTGAAGTTTTGATTTTATCTCTTTGTTTGCTTGTAAGTTCAGGTATTCCATAAACCCAAGAAGGATTTGTTCTGTGTGCTGTACTTGCATCTATTACTTTTACATTTTCATTTGTTATTAAACCAATAGACTCTTTTGAGGCATCATCAGGAAGGCATAAAAAAACTAAATCAGCACTATTTAAAAGTTCTGCTCTTTTTTCTTTATTTTTTTTATCTTTTTCATCAATTGTTAAAAGCTCTAACTCATCTCGCAAAGCCAACATCTCATGGATTTTTAATCCTGTTGTTCCATGTTGTCCATCTACAAATACTTTAAATTTCATATCTTCCCCAATTTTTATTATTGTAATTTTGGATTCTATCCAAAATACTCTTTAATTGCTCCACCAAAGTCTTAATTTAAGCCCAAAGGTAGAACTATATCCAACTTCACTAAATTTTAAATTCTGATTTTTGTCATATATAAAAGTTGTTGGAAATGCTTTTATATTAAATTCTCTTGATAAAGTTGCAAAATCATCATTTACAACTTTAAAGCTTAAGTTGTTTTTTTCTAAATACTCTTTTATCTCTTCACTGCTTCCAGATTGAGTTGCTATTGTAATAACTTGATAATCCTTTGAAATAGTTTCAATATTTTGCTCTTCAAGTGCACAAATAGGACACCAAGTTGCCCAAAAATGAATTAGTAGGGGTTTATCTTTTTCTATCTCATAATTTGTACCATCTAGTAGTTCAAAACTTCTTATTTCAAGTCTGTTTTTATTTAAATCAAGGCTTTTATAGTAACTTACAAGATTTATAACTACAATAAAAAAGATTGCATACTTGATAAAACTTATTAAATATTTTTTTAATTTTTGATTCATTTTTTACCTTTTTTATGAGCAAACTATTTTTGCATTTGATATTTTTTTTAGGATTTTCAATCTTTTTTTAAGTGGTAACCAATTTACTAAAATAATAGCCATAGCTTCCCACAAACAAACCCAAGCTCCAACAGTAACACCTTCTGTAAGGATTTTTAAAATAAACTTCTCTTGAGCTGGAATAATCAATGAAATAGCAATCAAAGTAACTCCAAGTGATATAAATATTAAAGAGTTTCTAAGATTATCTCTCATTTTATTTTTTTCCAAAAATTGAAGATACTCAAAATACTCTTTAATACTAACTTTTAATCTATTTTGCGTCTCAACACCACTTTTTTCATCAAAATTAAAATTTATAATAAAACTATTATCTGCTATTTCAGCAACACTCTCTTCAAGATAGTTCTCTAAATCCTCTTTTAAATCTTTTTTGATAAATGTAGATTTTTTATCATAATCTTCATATAAATCCTCTATTTTTGTTGTATAGATTTTTATTATTAAATTTCCATTTTCATCTTTGTCATATCTGTTTAAAATTGTGTTATTCATATATCTACTTTTCAAAATTTTTGCTATTTTACTATATTTTGATTAACTATTTTTTTATTTTAAATTTCTCTTCCAAAGCTTTTAGCTCATCTGCATTTTCTTGTGCTTTTTTTACAGCCTCTTCAAAGGCGAAGCCCTTTTGAATAATTTCATAAAGTCTAGGTTTTTCTTTTTTCCAGTTTCTTAGTGTCATAGGAGTTACTTTTAAAATTCCTGCCATATCTCTTTGAGTCATTTTTACCCTTTTTTATCTAAAAATTAACTCAATTTTTTTGACAAAACAACAAGCAAACTATTTGCTTCTTTAATATTAATAAAGCAATATATTTGCCTTATTAAGTATTTATTAGATAATATTTAGCCCAAAAATATAAAAAAGAGAAAAATATTATCTATTATGAAAAAATATGAAAATTATACAAAAGAGCAATTAATTCAAAAAATAAAGCAATTAGAATCAAAAAAATATGGACTTATTTGGGATGATGAAAAAGAGCCTGAAAAAGTTGTGATTGAATGTCAAAATAATATACCAATTCTTAAAAAAATTGATGAAAAAACAATCAAAACAGATATTAAAAAGCCTACAAATATTTTGATAGAGGGAGATAATTATCACACTTTACAAGTGTTAAATTATACACATAAAGGGCAAATTGATGTGATTTATATCGATCCACCTTATAATACAGGAAATAAAGATTTTAAATATAATGATAGTTTTATAGATAAAGAAGATGGTTATAGACATAGTAAATGGCTAAATTTTATGAATAAAAGACTAAGACTAGCTCATAATCTTTTAAAAGATGATGGAGTTATATTTATTAGTATTGGTAAAGATGAACTAAGTCAATTAGTATTACTTGTTAAGAATATATTTGGAGAAGATAATTATCTTGATATGTTACCTAGAGAGCAAAAAGCGGGAAGTGACCAAGGAACATATTTTTCACCACAACTAGATTATATTGTAGTTGCAACAAAAAATAAAAATATACTTGAACCTTTTTATATTTCTTCTAAAAATAAAAAAACTCCAAAAAGTTTATATCAATCTTCTCTTGATTCGAGACCAAATCAAAGATATTGGATTAAATGTCCTGATGGAAGTTTCATTATTCCTCCTGGAAATGTTTTTCCAGAAATAATAAAAAATGCTTCAAAAGTTAAACCATTATCAAATGAAGATAAAGTTTGGAGATGGTCGGTTGAGTCTTATTTAGAGGATATAAACAAACCAAATGATAAAAGAAGATTATTTTTTAAGGAAACTAATACAGGAATTTTGTTAGATGAAAACAGAAATCCATCAAAATGGAACATATATGTTAAAGTAGATGAATCAAAAGCTAATGTTTTCACTCCTAGAGATTATATTTTCAAATTAACAAATGATAAAGGTTCTAAAATTCTAAAAGATATGGGCTTAGAATTTAATAATCCTAAACCTATTGAATTGATTCAATATTTAATTAATATAACAAATAAGCCAAATGATATTTTAGTTTTAGATTTTTTTGCAGGTTCAGGAACTACGGGACAAGCCATTTTAGAACTTAATCAACAAGATGACGGAGATAGGACTTTTATTTTATGCACTAATAATGAAAATGATATTTGTAAAGAAGTTACTTACCCAAGAATTTCAAAAGTTATAAATGGATTTGATTTTGAAGGAGATGATAAAAATACATTACTTGAGAAAAAATTAACATTTTCAAATTTTTATAAAAATATAAAACAAAAAAAGACTGAATCTATTGATGATTATCAAATAAGAAAAGAAAAGCAATTATCTGAAAATATCAATAAAATTTGGAAAGAAATAGATGAAGTAATAGTTGAAAATATTGAAAACTTTGATGAGATAAAAAAGGAGTTTGATGGTGAATTTATTAAATTAATAGGAATAAATAAAATCAAAAACTTTAAAAATGGAATATCTGGAAATCTAGACTACTACAAAACTGATTTAATCCCTACAAATGGTATATCAAATATCACTGATAGTACAAGAGAAGAATTGACAAAAAAGGCTGGAAATATGATAGCTATCAAAGAAAATACTCATTGTATGATAGAACTTTGTGAGCATTATCAGATTTTTATAAATGAAGCTACAAAAAAGCAAACTGCTATTTATTTCACAGAGGATTTGAGTAGTTTTGATGAGTTGATAGAAAAAACAAAATCTCATTTTACAAAACTTTATATTTTTTCATTTGGAAAAATTGACAAATCATCATATAAATATTTAGGGAAAAATTATCAGATAGAGGATATTCCAGAGCCGATAATCGAAATTTACAAAGAGATAAATAAAGAGGGGATATTATGATACTAGCTGATTTTCAAAAAAAAGCTGTGGATAGCCTAACAAAAAGTTTCTTAACTCTTTGGCAAACAAATAATTATCAATTACCTTTAGTTTTTAAAGCTCCAACGGGTGCTGGAAAAACTATTATGATGGCTGAATTTTTAAGAACATTAGATGGAAATTATCATTTTGATGATGATAAGGCTTATATTTGGATTTCGTTTGGTGGAGATGATTCTTATTTACAATCAAAAGAGAAACTTTACAAATATTTTAATAATGGGACAGATATGACTTTGAGAGATAAAAATGATTTATCTTTAAAAGAATTACCAAAAAATAATATCTTTTTTATAAATTGGTCAAAAATAAAATCAAGTACAAAAGATGGAAAAGTTTTGAGAAAAGAAAGTGAACTTACAAGTGGAGATTATGGGGTTTTTGATGAATTTATAATAAATACAAAAAATAAAAGAGATTTGATACTTATTATTGATGAGGCTCATACAGAAACAAGTACAACTTTGGCAGAAGAAGTTATTGATTTGATAAATCCAAGAATTATTATAAAAGTAACTGCAACTCCAAAAAATATTCCAAATGGAAGTGATTTAGTAAATCATAAAGCTGGATATGTTGAGGTTTTGGAAGATGAGGTTATAAATAGTGGATTGATTAAAAAATCACTTATTATTCAAACACAAGAAGAGATTGAAACTATTCAAAATCAAAATTTAAGTGAAGATGAGTTGATGGTAGAACTAGCCATCAAAAAAAGAGAAGAACTTCAAAGAGTTTATAAAGAACAAAATCTTGATATAAATCCACTTGTACTTATTCAACTTCCAAGTGATATGAACGAAAAAGAGGAAGTTACAACAAATAAAAAACTTGTAGTTTTAAAGTATCTAAAACAAAGAGGAGTTTTAGATGAAGAGGTTGCTATTTGGTTATCAAATGAAAAGAATAATCTTGATTTTATAACTTCAAATAATAATGAAGTGAATTTTATGCTTTTTAAAGTAGCACCTGCAACTGGTTGGGATTGTCCAAGAGCTTCTATTTTAGTGATGTTTAGGGAAATAAAATCCCCATCATTTCATACTCAAATTATTGGTCGTATAAAAAGAATGCCAGAAGCAAAACATTATGAAAATGAAGTTTTAAATAAGGCATATATTTATACAAATTATAATAAAAGCCATATTAGAGATATAAAAGAAGCAAATGAAAATAAATTACCAATTTATTTTACAAAGTTAAAAGATGTAATCTCTCAAATAACTTTACAAAGTGTTTACCATAATAGAGTCGATTTTAATACTTTAAGTCCTGAAACTATGTGGCAAAAATATATGCTAAATACTTTAGATAAATATAAAAATAAAATTGAAGAAAAGATAGATTTTGATGTTTCTAATATTTCAAATAAAATTGTTGTTGATGCAACAATTAGCAGTTTTGATGGTTTTATAGTTCAACTTAAGCAAAAAGCAAATGAGACAAATTTTGCTTTTAGTAGAAATGATATAGAAAAACTTTACAATCTTTTGTGTTTTGAAGAGTTAGAAAAACAAGAAAATGATACAGCAAAATATAATCCATCAAGATCTTGGAGTGCTTTGAAAAAGGCTTTAAATGTTTGGTTTAATAAAAGATTCTCTCTTCATAGAGAAAAGTTTTATTTGATTATTGTAAATGATTTACTTAAAAATGATAGTTTTTTAAAAGTAGTTATAAATGAAGCTTTGATTGGATTTAGAAAAGAGTATGAAATAAAACTCAAAGAAAAAGATGGCAAAGAGATTGTAAATGTCACTATCCCACAAAATGAGTTGAGTTTTACAGATGATTTTGAAGAGTTGGAAGTAACAAAAAATGTTTATGAAAGATTTTTTAATCGTAAAAAATATAAGGGAAAAGAGAATGAAGAGGATTTTATAAAATTTTTAGAAGTTCAAGAAAATATCCTTTGGTGGCATAAACAAAATGATAGTGGAAAAGAGAATTTTGCTATTGAATATTTTGATTCTCAAGAAAATAAAGAGCGACTTTTTTATCCTGATTTTTTGATAATGACAAAAGAAAATAAGCTTTTTATAGTTGATACAAAAAAAGGAGATACCGCAAAATCAATAGAAACAAAAAATAAAGTTGAAGCTTTACAAAAATGGATAAGAGAAAACCAAAAAAATTATGATTTTGGAATATTTGGAGGAATAGTTGTTTTTGAATATCCAGTTTGGAAAATAAATTCAAATAAAATCTATGAATATAAACTGGAAGAATTTAATAAGTTAATTTTTAATTAAAATAGTTATTTTCAATATAAATCACCACTTGTTTAAAAGATATAAGATACAATAACTTTTTAGCAAAAAAGGAGTAGTTGTGTTTTCTTGGTTATTTAAAAAAGATAATAAAAAAAGAGTAAAAAGAGCCAAAACTTATGTATGTAAACACTGCAAACTATCATGCGAAACTTGCAATGCAATGTTTTGTTACTCTTGCCACTCAAATATAGCAAATCCATGCCCTAGATGCGGGAAAACAAATCTTATGGAAAAAGAAAGCCTAAGTTTATAAAAAAGTCTTATATAAAGTAACACCCAAAACCAAAAGATTTAAAAGTAAAACATAGTTTTTATATGAAGTTGATTTTGTTTTCTCTTTTATTTTTATTCCAAAATATACACCCAAAATTGAGCCAACTCCAATAATAAGCCCCTCATAATAAAGCATATTTCCATATATTGAAGTAGATATAAATCCACCAATTGAAGAAAATATTACAAAAAATAGTCCCAAAGATGTTGCTACTTTTAAATCATATTTTAAAAACCCAACCAAAATTGGAAGTAAAATCAAAGAGCCACCAATTCCAATACTCATTGCAAAAATTCCAACAAAATAACCAATAAAAGTCAAAGTTAGAAAGCTTTTTTGTGATCTATCTATATCGCTAGAAGAGGGTGCTTTAAAGAGTGTAAATATTGTATAAAGTAGAACAAAAATAAACAGATATTGAAGATAAATATCAGGAACAGTTGGTAAAAAATAACCACTAGTAGCTCCTCCAAAAATAGCTCCAACACCTAAAATAGAACCATCTCTAAAAAGAGATTTGATTTTTTTTGAGTTTAAAAAAGAGCCATAAATTGAAGAGAAAACCATCTGCATAATTGAGATTGAAACAGCCTCTTTCATTCCATAGTTTGCTAAAAGTAGCATAGGTATTAAGATACTTCCACCACCAATTCCAAAGAATCCAGATGTAAAACCTGTAATTAATCCAAATGCTATTAGTTCAAATTCCAAGTTCAATCTTTTTTATTTGAGTTTAAAGTCTCTATAAAGTCGTTGTACTCTTTTTCCAAAGTTCTATTTTTCTCTTCTAAAGTACAATTCTCCTCTTTTTTTATAGAGCATTCAAGATTTGCAATTCGCTCAATTAGATACTTAAACATCTCTTTGTTTATATCTGGAAGCTCATTGTGAGCCATTTTATCTCTTTTGTTATCTTTTTTAATAATTCTTGCTGGTACTCCAATAGCAGTTGAGTTATCAGGAACATCAACAACCACAACAGAGTTAGCTCCAATTTTTGAGTTAGCTCCAATTGTAATATTTCCTAAGATTTTAGCACCACTTCCAATAACCACATTTGATTTAACAGTTGGATGTCTTTTGCCTTTATTAAGACTAACTCCACCCAAAGTTACACCTTGATATATTAAAACATCATCTTCAATTATTGCAGTTGCACCAATTACAACTCCAATTGCATGATCTATAAATACTCTTCTTCCAATTGTACAAGCAGGATGAATATCTGTTTTTGTTAAAAAAGTAGATAATCCAGATATAAAACGAGCAAGTTTTTTAAAACCTTTATAGTAAAGTCGATTTGCAACTCTATAATTTATAATTGCCCAAACTCCAGGATAGTTAAAAAATAGTTCAAAATTTGAGTCAAGAACTGGGTCGTTTAGCTTTGGAACTCTGAAATCCTCTTTGATTAGTTGCCAAAGAGTTAACTCTTTTTCTAAACTATTATTCGTCATAGTAACTCCATATTGTTTTTAAATAGCTATTATCATTTAGATATTTTTTTAGTATCTCATAAGTTTCAAGAGGAACTCTTCTACTTAAAATTGTTTGAATCTCTTCTGTGTCATAGTCGATATCATCTAAAATATCTAAAACTTTTTGAGACTCTAAAATCTTTTCTAAAATAACCTCTTCATCTTTAAATACTACATTAACCTCAGTTGGATGAGCAAATAAGTTGTGCTTCATTCCCAAAGTATCTTGATATGCTCCAACATTAAAAAATCCTAGGAAATAATCCTCTTTATTTAAATTTACATCGTGTAAATATAGTGGTTTTTGCATATCAAATGGGATCTCTCCATCACTATCACAAGTAATATCCCACAAACTTGCTCTTCTGCTTGGTTTTTTATCCAAATGAGTTATTGGCATAATAGGAAACTCTTGATTTATTCCCCAATAATCAGGCAGAGATTGGAAAAGTGAGAAGTTTAGTAGATATTTTTCTTGAATATTTTTATCAAACTTTCTTAACTCTTCATAATCATCAACTTCAAGAAGTGAGATTGCTTTTTTAATAATTTGATGAGTTAAAACTTCTGCATTTGATCTATCTTGTAAATCAATATATCCTAAATCAAATAGAGTTAATAAAGACTCTAAGTGATCCATAGCATCGTGCATAAACTCATAAGCCTTTTTCTTTGTCATATCTTTTAAAAGATCATTTAACTCTTCTATTAAAGGTGGATTTTTCTCTTTTAATTTTAGATGATCAAGTTCATATTCAGCTGAAAACAGCTCTAAAACAGGAGCTATAAGAACAGTTGAAGCAGCACTTATAAATCTTCCTGATTCTGTAAATATATTTGGTTCTTCAACACCTTTTTGTTTTGCAATATCTTTTAGAGTAAACACAACATCACTTGCAAACTCATTTAAAGAGTAGAATCTTGATTGCTCATAAGCACTATATTCTACACTTAATCCTCCACCAATATTAATAGATGATAAGTTTTTAGCACCTAAGTTTTTAAGCTCAGCATAAATATGACCTGACTCTCTTAAGGCTTTTTTTAAAGGCTTAATTGTATTCATAGCAGAGCCAATATGGAAGTGAATCATTGTTAATAAATCTTCAAGATTATTATCTTGCAATAGCTCAAATGCTTCTAAAATCTCTGTTGATGTAAGACCAAACTTAGAGTCAATTCCTCCACTTTTTGCCCAAACACCACTTCCTCCACTATGAAGCCTAACTCTAATACCAACATTTGGAGCCTCCATTTTGCTCTCTTCTAAAACCTCTAAAATCATCTCAAGTTCATTTAAACCTTCAATAATTACAGTTATATCATGCCCCATGCTTTTAGCTATGAAGCACAAATGAATCATCTCTTTATCTTTAAATCCATTTACTGTAATTGGACTTCCCATATTATTGTAAGTCATTGCAATTATAAGTTCAGCTTTGCTTCCAGCTTCTAAACCATAACCATATTTTTTACCAGCACTTACAAGTGGATGAACAAAGTTTGGAAGTTGATTCACTTTTAGAGGAAAAACTGCATTAAAGCTACCTTTGTAGTCATACTCTTTGATACTTGAGTTAAAAGAATTAAATAGTGTTTTTATCTGCTTTTTTGTAATGTGAGGAAATCTCAATAGAAGTGGTCCTCTAAAACCTCTTTTTCTAATATCTTTTGTGATAGATATTAAAGATGGATAGGGTTTGTAATTTACTTTTACAACTCCATCTTCAACAAAAAAGTTTCCATCTCCCCAAATGTCAATTCCATAATCAAATTTATTTTTCACTTATAAACTCCCTAATACTTACTGTTTTTTCTTCTTTTGTCTCTATATTTTTTATATAAATTGTATTGTTGTTCAACTCATTTTCACCAATAAGTGCAACAATATTGCAATTTAGTTTTTCTGCAATACCAAAGTGTTTTGCAAACCCTCTTGGTGTGTATTCAAGATAAGTTTTTGTTGTTTTTCTTTTTTGAATTGCTATTTCAAATGCTTTGTTTAAAGAAGTTTCATCTAAAACTCCAATATACAAAGAGTCCTCTTTTTGCTCTTTTACTTTTACAAGTTCAAGAAGTCTTTCAATTCCAATTGCAAAACCAATTCCAGCTGTACTTTTTCCACCAAGATACTCAACCAATCTATCATATCTTCCACCACCAGCAATTGCACTTTGAGCACCAATCTCATTGCTTACAAACTCAAATGCTGTTTTGTTGTAGTAATCAAGTCCACGAACCAAATTTGAATCTATTTCATAATTTATTTTATTAAAATCCAAAATCTCTTTTAGCTTTTCAAAATCACTATCGCAAGAGCTACATAAACTATTTGTTATTTTTGGAGCATCTTTTAAAAGAGTTTGACACTTTTCGTTTTTACAATCTAATACTCTAATTGGATTTGTATCAACTCTTCTATTACAATCTTCACACAACTCAGATTTAAAACTATTTAGATGATTTACTAGATTATTTTTATATTGTGGCATACACTCAAGGCAACCCAAAGAGTTTAGTTTTAAAGTAAATCCAATACCAAAATATTCAAGAATTTCACGAATAAGCATAATAATATTTGCATCTTCATAAACATTTGATATTCCAAAAACTTCACAACCAAATTGGTGAAACTCTCTTAATCTTCCTTTTTGTGGTCTTTCATATCTAAACATTGGTCCATAGTAGTACCATTTATAAGTTCCACCAGCACGATCAAGTTTTTTTTCAACAAAATGTCTTACAACTCCAGCTGTTCCTTCAGGTCTTAAGCATACATCATTTTGCCCTTTGTCAATAAATTGATACATCTCTTTATTTACAATATCACTGCTTTCACCAACACTTCTTTTAAAAAGTGCCGTCTCTTCTAAAAGTGGAGTCTCTATATAAGAAAAACCATATTTTTGTGCGATTTTTGAGGCATTTTCTACAAAATATATAAAAAGTTCACTATCACTTCCTACAATATCCTTCATTCCTCTTAAACTTTGAATTGTATTACTCATTTATAAAATCCTCAATTTTTTTTGCAATCTCATCTATATTTAAACTAGCATCTATAAAAATATGTTTAATATTTAGTTTCAAAATAACCTCTTTTAATCTAGCTTGAATTTCAAGCAAATAATCAACTCCTCTTTGTTCAATACTATCATTTGCTTTTTTTGATAATCTTGAAATTAACTCTTCACGACTTAACTCTAACAAAATAGCTTTTTGTGGCAAAATATTTTTTGTGGCAATTTTATTTAACTCTATTAACTCATCCATATCTTTTGTTAAAGCATAAGCAATTCCAGATATTAGTGATCTATCTGAAATAATTTTTTTATCCAAATTTGGAATAATCACATTTTTAGTATGCTCAGCTCTATCTGCTAAAAACAAAAACATCTCAGCAGTTTTACTAGAAGCTTCTCCGTTTAAAATTATCTCTCTTAATTTAGCTCCAAGCTTCGTTCCACCTGGCTCTTTTGTAAAAATAGCATCTTTAAATCTATTTTGTAAAATTTCAAGTTGAGTAGATTTACCAGCTGTATCAATACCCTCAACAACTACATACATTCTAAAACCTCTTTTGGAACTAAGTGCTCAAATTTACCTTTAAATCTTATAATCTCTCTAACAATTGTTGAGCTTACAAAAGCGTGTTCTAGTGTTGGCATTAAATAAACAGTCTCTAAATTTTTGTTTAAAGATGAGTTTGCATAACCCATTTGTAACTCAAATTCAAAATCACTAACTGCTCTAAGACCTCTAATAATTGTATTTATTTGCATCTCTTTTGCAAAATCTACAAGCAATGTATCAAACCCAACAACTTTTACATTTGGCATATCTTTGGTTACAGCTTTTACAAACTCAACTCTTTTTTCATGGCTAAACATAGGTTTTTTTAGTTCACTTTTTGCAACACTAATAATAACCTCTTCAAAAATATTACTAGCTCGTTTTATAATATCTAAATGCCCAATTGTAATTGGATCAAATGTACCACTATAAATAGCTTTTTTATAAGAGCCTGTATAGTTATATTCACTGTTTTGATTTTTCATATCTATTTCCATCTTTTATATAAGTTGTTATCTATTTTTAATAAATCCATATATTTGCCTATAATAAAATTTTCCATATCATTTAAGTTTTGTTGAGCACTATAATATCCCAAAATTGGTGGTGCTATAGTAACCCCAAGTTTTGAGAGTTTTAACATATTTTCTAGCATAATAGTGTTAAGAGGTAACTCTCTAGGAGCTATTATAATCTCTCTTTTCTCTTTTAACATAACTGTAAATGCTCTTGTAATTAAACTATCAGAAATTCCAACAGCACATTTTGCCAAAGTGTTTGAACTACAAGGTAAAATTATCATTTTATCAACTTTAAAAGAGCCAGAAGCCAAAGCAGCTCCTATATTTTTATCCTTAAATATAGTTATATTTTCTCTTTTTTCAAGCGACTCTTCAATTTTTTTACCATTTTCCATAGCAAATGCTTTTTTTGCAGATTTTGAAAATACAAGAAAAAGTTCAATCTCTTTTGGTAAAGAGTTAATAAATCGTAGTGCTAAGTTTACACCACTAGCCCCACTTATTGCAACTGTTAATCTCAAAAAAATCCTTAAAATTTATCTATTTATAAAAACTTTGATAATACCAAAAATATACTTTAAATTATATTTTACAATCATTTTTTGTATAAGCTTTAATTAATTATTTAACAGATAACATTTTGTATAAATTTAAATGGTTTAAACATATAACAAAAGGATTATATTATGACAAAATATTTTACATATATAAGAGAGAGTCAAGTTGAGGAAAATTATGCAAAAAATCAGAAAAAATCTATTGATGAATATGTTTTAAGAAAAAAAATCGAAGTTTATAAAGAGATTAAAATAGCTATAAATAGACCTCAAGAGGAGAGAAATCTTCTTAAACTTCTTGAAAATTGTGAAAAAAACTCAACACTTATTGTTGCAAATTTAAATGTTTTTGGAAGAACTATAAGTAGTATTTTAAAAATAGTTAAGTTTTTACTATCAAACAATATAAGAGTTATTGTAGTTGAGCAAAATTTAGATTTTATAGATGATAAAGATCCTTTGGCAAATATGGTTTTAAATGTTATTAATATTGCTATAAATTTAGAAAAAGAGCTTCAAAGTCTTAGAACAAAAGAGGCTTTAAATGCAAAAAAACTTGAAGGTATAGCTCTTGGAAAACCTGTTGGAACTATTCAAAAATCAAAATTTGATGAGCAAAGAGATAAAATTGAAGAGCTTTTAGCTATGGGATTAAGTGTACGAAAAATAGCAAAATTATTAGGTTATAACAATCATATTGGTTTAAATAACTATGTTAAAAAAAGAGATATTAGAGAGATTGCTTTGCAAAAAGAGATATAGCTTTATTGGGCTTTAAAAAAAATATTGTAAAATATTGAGTTAAAAATTATAAGGATAGATAAAATGAAAGTATTATTAATAAAAGATGTTAAAAGTTTAGGAAAAGCAGGTGAGATAAAAGAGGTAGCTGATGGATATGGTAAAAATTTTTTAATAGGAAAAGGATTAGCACTTCAAGCAACAAATGAGGTTATTGCAAGACACAAAGCTGAGCAAAAAAGAGCAGAAGCTAAAGAGCAAGAAGAGATTGCAAAAGCAAAAGAGTTGGCTGAAAAATTAAATGCAACAAAACTTACAATTAGACATAAAGTTGGTGCAAATGACCAATTAATTGGAAGTATTACAAATAAAGAGATTAGTGAAGAGCTTGAAAAACAGTTCTCAATTATGATTGATAAAAAAAATATCTCAATTAATAATAAAATTAAACATATAGGTATTTTTGAAGTATCTTGTAAATTAGGACACTCTATAAATGCAAATCTAAAAATCGATGTTATAGCAGGTTAAGTTATGTTTCACGCAACAACGATTTTAGCCTACAAAGGTAAAAATAAAGCAGTAATTGGTGGAGATGGACAAGTATCATTTGGAAATACGGTTTTAAAAGGAAATGCTACAAAGATTAGAACTTTGTATAAAGGTCAAATTTTAGCTGGTTTTGCAGGAAGCACTGCTGATGCTTTTAATCTTTTTGATATGTTTGAGTCTCATTTAGAGGCTTGTAAAGGTGATTTACTAAAATCAGTAATTGCATTTTCAAAAGAGTGGAGAAAAGATAAATACTTGCGAAGACTTGAAGCTATGATGATAGTTTTAAACAAAGAGAAAATATTTATTTTAAGTGGAAATGGTGATGTTGTTGAACCTGAAGATGGAGAGATTGCAAGTATAGGAAGTGGTGGAAATTTTGCAATATCTGCTGCTAGAGCACTAGCAAAACATTCACAACTTGATGAAGAAGAGTTAGTAAAAGAGTCACTTATGATTGCAGGAGAGCTTTGTATTTATACAAATCAAAATATAAAAATATTAAAGTTAGAGGATTAAATATATTATGGATATGACACCAAAGCAGATTGTTGAATATTTAGATGATTATATTATTGGGCAAAAAGATGCTAAAAAAACTATTGCATTAGCTTTAAGAAATAGATATAGAAGAATGAAACTAGATCCACAACTTCAAGAAGAGGTTATGCCAAAAAATATTCTTATGATTGGAAGTACAGGAGTTGGTAAGACTGAAATTGCTAGAAGAATGGCAAAAATGATGAGTCTTCCTTTTGTAAAAGTTGAAGCTAGTAAATACACAGAAGTTGGATTTGTAGGTCGTGATGTTGAGTCTATGATTAGAGATTTAGTTTATGAAGGAATTAATCTAGTAACTCGTGAGTACGAAGAGAAGATAAAAGATAAAATTGATGATGAGGTAACTAAAAAGATAATTGAGAAGTTAGTTCCTCCTCTTCCTGAAACAGCAAGCGATAGTGCAAAAGAGTCATTTATAAAAACTTACAATTTAATGGAAAAAAAACTTTTAAGTGGTGAGTTAGATGATAAAAAAATAGAGATAGAACTTCCTAAAAAAGCTCATGTAGAGATACTTGACTCAAATATTCCTTTTGATATGAGCTCTATGCAAGAGAGTCTTAATAAAATGCTTGGAAGTTTAAATAAAGAGAAAATCAAAAAAGAGGTAACTATAAAAGATGCCAAAATTCTTTTAAGAGGAGTTGCTAGTGAAGGATTACTTGATAGTGAAGCTATAAAAATAGAGGCCTTAAAAAGATGTGAAAATGGTGGAATTATATTTATTGATGAGATAGATAAAATAGCTAGTAGTAAAAAGAACAATGGACAAGATCCATCAAAAGAGGGTGTTCAAAGAGATTTACTTCCAATTGTTGAAGGAAGTAGTGTTCATACAAAATTTGGTCAAATAAAAACTGATCATATTTTATTTATTGCTGCTGGGGCTTTCCATGTATCAAAACCAAGTGATTTAATACCTGAACTTCAAGGAAGATTTCCACTAAGAGTTGAGTTAGAATCTTTAGATGAGGACTCTTTATATAAGATTTTAACAAATACAAAAAATTCACTTTTAAAGCAATATAAGGCACTTTTGGCTGTTGAAGATGTTGAGTTAGAGTTTAGTGATGATGCTATTAAAGCTTTTGCTAAATATAGTGTATTAGCAAATGAAAAAACTGAAGATATAGGTGCTAGAAGACTTCATACAGTAATTGAAAAAGTTATTGAAGATATATCTTTTGATGCTGATAGTAAAAAAGGTACAAAAGTTGTTGTAAATAGTAATTTAGTAGAGGAAAAATTAGAAAAAATTGTTGAAAATGAGGATTCTACTAGATATATTTTGTAGTTTAAATATATTTTGAATAGAATACATAATATTTAAAAAAAGGGGAGTTCATGAATATTGTTACTTTTTGTCAAGTTGATGAGACACTATTTAATCCAGAGTTTAATGTAGAGTATTTTCACTCAGGAAGTTCAAATAAAGCTGATATTGTTATTTTAGATATTGAAACAATATTTGAATATGAAGAGAATAAACATAATGTTTGCAATGAAAAGTATGTATCAATTGCAGTTTTAGATGATGATGAGGATTATGAAGCTTTTAAAAACTTTGGAATAGATGCTTGGATTAGATCAAGTGAAATTGCTCAAATAAACAATTTAATTGTTCAATTACAAGATAGATTCTTATCATAATAAAGGATAGAAAATTATTATAGATACTCATTGCCATCTTGACAACGAAGCTTATTTAAGTGATATAGATGGAGTTATAAAAAATGCACTGGAAGCTGGTGTTAAAGCCTTTTTAATTCCAGGTGCTGATTTTGAAACTCTTCCAAGAGCAATAGAACTTAGTGAAAAATATAAAGAGGTCTTTTTTGCTGTTGGAACTCACCCTTATGATATAGATAGTTATGATGAAAAAATTATTGAAAAATATGTAAATCATCCAAAATGTATTGCTATTGGAGAGTGTGGTTTAGATTATTATAGATTACCAGATGATGAGTTTGAAAAAGAAGAGAATATTAAAAGACAAAAAGAGGTATTTATATCTCAAATAGAGTTATCAAAAAAGTATCAAAAACCTTTAATTATTCATATTAGAGAAGCTTCAAATGATTCAAGATTGATTTTGGAAAAATATGCATCAAGTGAACTTGGTGGTGTTTTACACTGTTTTAATGCAAGTGCTCATCTTCTTCCTTTGGCAAATATGAATTTCTATTTTGGAATAGGTGGAGTGATAACCTTTAAAAATGCAAAAAAATTAGTTGAGATTTTACCTTTGATTCCACAAGATAAATTAATAATTGAAACAGATGCTCCATATTTAACACCACATCCGCATAGAGGTGTTAGAAATGAGCCATATTATACTACTTATGTTGTAAAAAAGATGGCTGAACTTTTAAATTTAGATGAAAATTATATAGAAGATCTTACAACAAAAAATGCAAAAAAACTATTTAAAGAGTTTAGCAGTATAAATTAGATAAAATCTCTCGTTTTTAAAAAAGGAGAGATTTTGCATCTTTTTAAAACATATAAAATAACAATAATTTTAACAATATTTATAATAATATTTTTTAGCTCTTGTAGTAGCGTAAGAAGTGTAAATAGTGATTACACAAAAAAATCATCTACAAAAAATATAAATAATAGTGAAGCTGTCCAAAGAGCAACAATGCGTCCTTATGTAGTTATGGGCGTAAGATATCATCCAGCAGTTCCAAGAATGAATGAAAAATATACAGGCGTTGCATCTTGGTATGGACCCGATTTTCATGCTAAAAAGACTTCAAATGGTGAAATTTATAATATGTATGCAATGACAGCAGCTCATAAAACTTTTCCTATGAATACAATTGTAAAAGTAGAAAATTTAGAAAATGGAAAAAGTACAATAGTAAGAATAAATGATAGAGGACCTTTTGTAAAAGATAGAATAATTGATTTATCAAATAAAGCTGCTCATGATATTGATATGGTTAAAAAAGGAACAGCTAAAGTTAGACTTACAGTTTTAGGTTTTAATGGAAGAATTGGAGATACAAATGCTCCAAATCCTGATTTTAGTGTAGGTTATGTTCCTCCTTCAAAACCAGCGGTTGATTATGTTGAACCAAATAATAAAGTAAATAAAGTAGCTCAAAATGGTAAAGTATCACTTCAAGTTGGTGCGTTTAGTTTAGAAGATGGTGCTATTTTTACAAAAAATGAGTACAAAAAAAGATTTTCAAATAGAAATATAGATTATGTAGAGAGCGATGGAATTTATAGAGTTTATATAAAAGGTTTTAAATCAAGAGTTGAAGCAGAAAATTTTAAAAATCAAAATGGCTTAAATAGTGCAGTTATAAGAGAGTAAGGAGATAAAATGGTAGAGATAAAAAGAGATACAAAAGAGACACAAATAGAGTGTAGTTTAACTTTAGATGGTTGTGGAAAATTTTCTATAAATACAGGTGTTGGTTTTTTTGACCATATGCTTGAAGCTTTAAGTA
>NZ_JBAZAH010000031.1:0-18994 GCF_041672065.1 Aliarcobacter sp.
AAGATCAAAAATCAACAAAATTTAAAAACATTCGGACACTTATGTTATAATTTTACACTTAGAAAATTTCTACTTTAAAACTGTCCGAATCACTCCGGCAGACTGTCCGAATAAATCGGCTGGAGCACATATTTAAAGGTTGATAAAAAACTCAATATATTTAAGTTATATAGAATATTTGAATAAGTAAGACTGTCGTGATTAAAATATTATTCTTTTTATTAATTGAATTTACACTTTACTTTTATATTATGTTAATTATTTTCTAATTCAACCAATCAGCCCACCACTGCATTAACTCTTTTTTTTCTTCAAAATATTTCATTTTTGAGCTTCTATTATAAGAAGCTTTAACTTGATTTTGTTCTTCATGAGCTAAGCAAGATTCTATAATATCACTACTAAATCCATGCTCTTTTAATTTTTCATGAGTTATTGTTGAGAATGTACTTCTAAATCCATGGGTACAATGTCTATCTTTATATCCTAGCTTTTTTAGTGCATGATTTATTGTTACATCATTTATATTTTTAAGGTTTGAAGTAGGGGATGGAAATACATATTTACTTTTGTGAGCTGAAAATGGTTCAATAGATTTTAAAATATCAATTGCTTGTTTTGATAATTAATTACAAAACATAAAATATATAACAAATAAGCCTATCATTTTCTTTATTTCAAATGCTTTCATTCCATCTTCTGTACTTCCAAAAATAACTTTATGCCCTAAACAATTCATTTCAAACTCCTAATATATTTAAATTTACACTAATTAAGTGTATTTGTGTATATGTTTTTATAAAAACCATTTGCGTTTAATGATAGTTTTAATAAATCACTAATACTTATCATTAAGCTATCCGCTTTCTCTTGAACCTTATCTTTTAAATCATTTGTAACTGGTACTGCATATTGTTTAACAATATTACCAGTTGATAAGTTCTCAAAAGTATCATTGTTTGTAAAAATGAAACCATTTTGTAGTGATGTGTTAAGAGATAATCTAACTAATGTAACAACATTAATTCCCATACTATTTGCAACTGTTTCTAGCATATTTTTTTCATCTTCTGATACATTTAGACTAATAACTGCTGTTAATTTTTGAGTCTCTTTTTTTTTGGTCTTCCACCTTTTTTAACTATCATATTACTTTGAATATCTGCATGAGTTGCAGAAGTTTTTTTAGTAATATTTAAATTTCCAAATTTTTTGTTTTCCATATTCAACTCTTTACGAAATATTTTCGATTATTGGTTCAAAATATCTAATACCGAAACTATTACCACTAATGTAAACTAGCTTTGCACTATAAGTTTGTCCGCAATAACTACAATTGGTTGATACTGTATCACCAATATTTAAAGCTTTGTTTTTTTCAATATTCCAGTCTGTAATATAAACTTTTTTATCACAAAGTGGACATAAAGAGTTTTTTTTATTACCAAATGAAATTTCACTCATCTTTTTTCCTTTATTTTTTATACTTATATTTACACTAAATAAGTGTAAAATAATATATATAATCTATCTTTTTACATAGATATACACTTATTTAGTATATATCTATATGTAATTATCAATGCTTTCTTTTAACTCTAAAATATTAGAAGCAGCTTTTTTGTAAGCAAATGATTTAAGTCCACCTGCATTTGCAAGTTCTAGTACACTTACATTTTGATTAATAGCTGTTTGAAATGCAGCACTAATTGGTAAAGTAACTATCTCACAATCAAAACCTAGAACATCTCTAAAAACTACAGAAACTTCTTTTATATCTTCTGGTTTTTGAATCATATTTGCTACAAATAAAATAGGTTTGTCATAATCTTTAACTATATTTATAGTGTCGATAGTGCTTTGTAGAGTTTCTACTGTTGCATTAAATGGAATAATGATTAAATCACTTTGTTTAATAGCTTGTCCTAATTTAATATCATTAAAACCACCAAAATCAAAAATTGTATTTTCATATTGTCCAAGCTTTTGATCTAAAATATCAATCTTCTCTACTTTATCTTCAAGTCTTTCAGATAAATTTCCATACGGATCTATTTCCACCCCATTAAAGTCAAAGCTAGTAATTAGTTGATGAGCTATGAAAGATTTTCCTACCCCACCTTTAAAGTTACAAATTACAATATTCATAATTTAAAATAGTTTATGAAATTATATAAAGAGTATTTTATAAATACATAGTTATTTAATAAGAATTATATAAAAAATGTTTTATATTGTCAATATTATATTTATAAATATTGACAATATTTATAAAATATATTAAGATTTCATTCTATTTTTAAATAATTAATATAAGGGATTTTATGTCACAAAAATTACAAATAAAACTTCAAGATGATAGTCAAAAAGTGTTAGATAGGCTATTGTCTAATAGAACAAAGTCCTTGTTTGTGAACTTGGCAATTATAGAATTTGCAAATACAGAATTGGGTTCTAAATTCTTATCCGAATTAAACAAGAGAAAAGAGAATAAGAGAATCTAGTTATAAAGTTATATTTTTATAACAGAAACTCATATATTTGTATTTTTTGAAGTATATTAATTATATATAAGTTTCTCTACTTAATATAAAATCAACTTTACCAATTATTTCTATTTTCTCAAACTCTTCTTTAGTTAATTTAGAGATTAAATCACTATCGTTTTCATCTCTTAAAATGTAAGTATTGTCAAAATCAAGAGATATTAATACAACAAAATAGTTATTGTTATTTTTGATTAAATATCTATTTTTATTTTTGAAATTATTATTTATAGTATCAATAACATATATCTTTTTATCATCCAAATATGCTTTATAATTTTCTTGCTCTGCAATTTTTAATGGTATTTGTATGAAATTTTTAGAATCGTTTAATATGTTTATATTTACTAAATCATAATCTGATGAAGCTAAAATACATTCATTTACTTTATTGTTTTTTATATTGCTTGGCTTGAAAATGTCATCAAGAGAAAGGTTATTTTGAAGTGCATAAGTTAATATTTTTTCGTAAGGTAAAATACCTCTTTTTCTATTATTGAAGAGTGTTGATGGCAATATATCTAATTTTATAGCTAACTGTCTATCACTTTTAACATTTAAAATATTTGCTAAATTGTCTAAAACTTCATTTACAAAGTTCTCATTAAGTATCACATCTTTTTTTTTATTAGTTTTCATAGAAAAACCCTTTGAATTATCTTAATATTTTAATATATGTTTTAAAAATAAAATAAATAATAATAACACTTTAATTTTTCAAGTGTGAAATATATTATATTTACTACTATTATATATATTTTCTTTTAAAAAATCAAATAAAAGGAATTTTTTTGATATTAACTCAAGAACAAGTTGAAATTATACAAGTAGCAAAAACTTTAAAAATTAATGAAATTTTAAAAATTAAAGCTTTTGCTGTTTTAAGTGGTGATGATTCTAAAGAGCCATTAATGTTAGGAAATGCTGTTGGAAAACTTTATGATTTGTCAAAAGACCAAATTTATAAGCAATTTGCATAGGAAGTTAGTATGTCAAAATCAGAAATTATGATTAATCAAAATGAAGATATTCAGTTATATATACAAGAGATAGACAAATTGGGATTTGATAAAAGTATGTTTTTAAATAGTTCTGATGTTGCAAAAGTAATTGGTGTTTCTGAATCAACTTTGGATAATTGGAGAAAACAAGCTATTGGTATTGATTATATAATTGTTGGTCAAAGAAGATACAAATATTTAAAGACTAAAGTAGCTGAATATTTAGCAAGAAGTAATGTAAAAACAGTTTGATAATATATAGATTGTTTAAAATGAATTTATTTTTTAGGTGTGAAATAGGTGTGAAAGGCAAAAAAGTGTGAAAGCTTAAATCAAGCTAGAAGCTCGATAAAATCGTGGTGGGTCGTGAAGGACTCGAACCTTCGACCACTCGGTTATGAGCCGAGTGCTCTAACCAGCTGAGCTAACGACCCACAAATGGCGGACAGTGAGGGATTTGAACCCTCGGTACCGTTGCCAGTACGTCTCCTTAGCAGGGAGGTGGTTTCAGCCACTCACCCAACTGTCCGTTTTTTGTTACCAACTGGTTAAATTGGACGGGAATTATAGTTTTTAATCACTTAAAAAAGGCTTAAAAATGCCTTTTTTATAGCTCTTTCTAAAAATATTATATATTTTCTAATATCTTTTTAACTACCAATTCTGGATTTTCACTTTTATATATAGGTCTTCCTACAACTATAAAATCTACTAAATTATCTTTTGAGAATTTTATATCAGCAACTCTTTTTTGGTCACCACTATCTTCTCCAAAAGGACGAATTCCAGGACAAAGAGTTATGAAATCTTTTGAAGTGTTATTTTTAATATCAAGGCTTTCAAAAGCAGAGCAAACAACACCATCAAGTCCAGCTTCAAATGTATTTTTTGCAAACTCTCTTGCTTTTTTGTCTATATCTTCACCATATATTTTTTTAAAAGATTCATTATCAAATGAAGTTAAAGCTGTAACAGCTAAAACCAAAGGTCGATTTGGAATATCTTTGATTCTATTCATAACTGTTTTCATAGCTTCTATTCCAGCACTTGCATGAACATTAAACATATCTACTAAACCAAATTTTGAGATATCAAAAGCAGCATCTGCCATAGTATTTGGAATATCATAAAGCTTTAAATCTAAAAATATTTTAAAATCAGGATTTATAGCTTTTAAATCTTCTAAAAACTTTTTTCCATCTCTTAAATATGTTCTAAAACCAACTTTTAACCACATATCAAAATTTTTTAGCTTTTCTACTAAGGCTAAATTTTCCTCTTTGCTCTCTAAATCCAAAGATAAGCAAAGTTTCATATCTTTACTCATTTTAAGCCTTTTTTATTTGGTCTAAAATTGCATTTATAAACTTTGGTGCTCCATCACTTGCTAATTTTTTGCTAAGCTCTATTGCTTCATTTATAACTATTGCTTTTGATAGATTTTCAAAAAGTATTTCAAAAATTGCTAATCTTAAAATAGATTTTTCAACACTTCCAACATCTTGAATAGTTCCTTGAGTAAGATATTTGATAATCTCTTCATCTATTTTTTCTATATTTTTGATTGTTCCGTTAAAAAGGTTTAGAGCAAACTCTTTTTGGCTATTTCTTATCTTTTTCTCTTCTAAAATATCATCAACAAATTTTGCAATCTCTTCGTTTCCTAAATCATAGGCATATAAAAGACCAATTACTGACTCTCTTGCTTGTGTTCTTGTTGCCAAATTATTTTTCCATTTCGCTATATAAATCTAGCATCTCTATTATTGTAACCATAGCTTCAGCACCTTTGTTTCCAACTTTTGAACCAGCTCGTTCAATTGCTTGCTCAATTGTATCTGTTGTTAAAACACCATTTGATACAGGTTTTCCATATTTTAAAGCAACTGTTGCAATACCTTTTGTAGCTTCTGCACTTATATAATCAAAGTGAGGAGTTGCACCACGAATTACTGCTCCAACACAACAAACTGCATCATATTTTCCACTTGCAAGTGCTTTTTCAAGAGCAAAAGGAATCTCAAATGCACCTGGAACTAAGATTAAATCCAAGTTTGAAGCAATTCCACCGTGTCTTACGAATGAATCTTTTGCACCTTCAACTAATCTGTCTGTGATTATGTGATTAAATCTTCCATTTATAATAGCAACTTTTTCGTTTCCTCTTAGCCTTAAAGCTCCCTCTATTATTCTCATATTGTTCTCCAAATCTTATTTAAAATAAGGGTTATTATACAAAAAAAGGGCTTAATAGTTAGTTTGAGATTTATTTAGGATAAAAATGACAAATAAGTTTGAATATTGTAAACTTAAAGATATTTAAAATTTTACAAAGGCAAGGAACATGGAAAAAGTTTTAGGTTTGGATTTAGGAATTACATCAGTTGGTTCAGCTTTGGTGGATTTAGACTATAATAATTTAAAAAATACAAATATTTTACATTGTAATATTAGGATTTTTGAAGCACCAATAACATCAAAAGAGAAAACTTCATTACAGTTAATAAGAGGTGAAAATAGAAGAGCTAGAAATAGTAAAGAAAATAATGCAATAAGAAGAAAAAAGATAGTTAATGTATTGCTTAGATATAAACTTATTGACAAAAATGAGATAAAAAACATAAATACAAATCTTCCAAAATCAAAATTAAAAAGAGAAATTATTGTAAAGACTGCAAACTATCTTTTTGAAAATAAGAAAAATGCAAACAATATTTTGGAACTAAGATATAAAGCTTTAAATGAAAAGTTATCAAATATAGAGTTGGCAAGGCTTTTATATAGTATCAATAATCATAGAGGAGTTTCATATGAAGATACAAGAAGTTCTAAAAATATTTCAGAAAAAAAACTTGAAGAATTTTCTAAAAAAGATATAAATGATTATGCTGATGGAAGTTCAGATAAATTGTTATATGGACTTTTAAATTTTAAAAATGCTTTTATAAATTCAAATAAATATCAAACTGTTGGAGAATTTTTATATAAAGAGCATAAAGAAAAATTTAGAAATAGTCCAAAAAGATTAAAAGATACAAAACAATCAGATTTTATGTTTGTTATTCCTAGAAAAAATATTGTAGATGAGTTGAATTTTATTTTTAAAAAACAAAAAGAATTTAAAAATGAAGTTATAAATGATGATTTTGTAAAAGAGTATTTAGAAGCTTTTGAGTGGGAAGAAGATAGTCCAGCTTATGATGAGTTGGTTGCAAATTGTTCTATAAAAGAGAGTGAAAAAGCAGCTTCAAAATATTTAGTAGAATCACAATTTTACATATACTTAGAAAAACTATACAATTTAAGTTACAAAACAAAAGATGAGTATAGATATAAAAATTTAGATATAGAAACCATAGTTAAAATAATAAAAAACCTAAATATAAAATCTATAAAATATTCAAAACTAAAGGAGTTTATAGAAAAAGAACTAAATTTTCAAGATGTCATGTTTAAAGGAGTAAGTGATTATAAAAAGGATTTTATAGATTTATCTATCTTTGTAAATCTTGCTTCTATTTTATCTCTTTCTGCAAATATTTTAGAGCTTTTTCAAAATATAGAAGCAAAAAACTTGTTTAATCAAGTAGTAAATATTTTGGCTTATGAACCAAAAATTTCACAAAAAGAAGAAAGGTTAAAAGAGTTAAAAATAGTTGATGAAAAAATAATTGATAATCTTCTGGAAGTAAAAATAAAAGGAAATTTATCTTATTGTGGTGAAGTTCTAGAACAGATTTGTAATGGTATGTTAAGCGGATTAATCCCACACTATGCAAAAGAAGAGGTACAAAAAGCATACCCAAAAAAACCTATCATAAAAGGGCATCTTCTTCCACCACTTTTAGATACTGATTTTCCTATTAAAAACAATCAAGTAGTTGTAAGAGCCTTAAGCCAAATGAGACTGGTGATAAATGATACTTTAAAGCACTATAGAAAACTATACAATAACCCAAACTGGTTTTTTGATAAAATAGTTATAGAAACAGGAAAAGAGTTTTTGAATAAAGAGCAAGTGAAAAAATATAATGATAGAGCAAAAGAAAATGAGAAATCAAATAAAGAAGCCATAGAGTTTTGTGAGAAATATGGCAAAGCTTATCCTAGTCGTGAAGAGATTTTAAAAGCAAGACTGTTTTTACAACAAAATGGAGAAGAGCTATATCCTAGCAATTATGACATATCTACAAATAGTGCAAAATTTCAACAAATAGATGCACAAAGACTTTTCGACGTAGCATATTGTGAAATAGACCATATTTTGCCAATAAGCAGAAGCTTAGATGATAGTTTTGCAAATAAAACTTTAGTTTTATCAACTACCAATCAAAATAAAGGAGATAAAACTCCTTATGAATTTTTGAGTAAAGAGCTATTTGAGATTATGGAAGATAAACTAAATAAAAATATTAATAGCTTAGGATACAAAAAAGTTTCAAATCTTACAAACAAAGAGTTTAAAGAGTTAGATGGCTTTATTTCAAGAGATTTAAATGATACTAGAATTATCACAAAATATGCAGGACTTTATATAGAAAAATATTTAGCATTTCCAAAAAGTGAGAAAACAAAAAGAAGAGTTTTTGCAAATAATGGAAAAATTACATCTTTACTTAGAAAATCTTGGGGTATTGGGAAAAAAAACAGAAACAACCACTTACACCACGGAGAAGATGCAATATTAATAGCTCTTAGCGATAACTCTTTGATTAAAAATATATCTACATATTATGGTATTCAAACTCAATTAGAAAATATAGATTTTTCAAAAGATGGTTTTGATAAACTATTTAAAAATAATAAGTCAATAAAAGAACATATAATAAATGAATTAAAAAAAGATGGTATAGATATAGAAAATATTGATTTTTCTAAATATAACAAAAAAGAAATAAGCTCTAAAATCTTTCGAATAATCGCACAAAAATCATATCCTAGAGAGGATTTTTTAGATATTTTTAGAAATAGTATAGAAAATGCTATTGTAACTCATCAAGAAAGAGTTAAAATAAATGGACAAATACATAAAGACACATTAGAAAAATTATCTAAAAGAACAAATGATGATGTGGTACTTGTAAGAGGTGGATTTGCTACAAATGGAGAAGCTATAAGGTATGATGTGTTTAAGTCTGATAATAAAATAGAGTTTAAAAGAATAGCTCCAAAGTATTGTAATAAAAAGGTAGAGTTGTTACCACAAGCAAATGATAATTCTGCTAAATTTATGTTTTCTATATATAAAAATGGATTATTAAAAGTTGATTTTATAAAAGATGATGAATTATTTAACATAAAAGGAATTTTTTCAAAAATAGATGCAGATGCAAAAGGAATGTTAACTTATATCTATTTGAATTCAGTAAGAAATACCGAAGATAATCTTTTCATATCTTTTGTTTCTGGATTTTTAAATTCTACAATATACGATGATGCAATTATTGGTGATGATAGAAAAAAAATTGAGGAATTGCTTAAAAAAAATAAAATCAAAATTACAGATTCTGTTAGAGATAAAGATACTATTAAGTCAAAAATAGTTGATTTTATGAATATAGTAAAAAGCAATACTGAATTGGTAATAGGATTTAACATAATAAGAAATAATAATATTTTAAATTCTATACATGATGATTTATCTGAATATTTATATAAAAAAGATTTAAAATATGATGTTATAATAAATATAGATGGAAAACCAGCTACACCTATTTTAAAAATTAAATTACCAATAGATGATAAAAAGACAAATCTTCCTAAAATGGTAAATATAATTAAATTAAAAACAGATACCTTTGGAAATGAAGAGATAATAGAAAATGAAAAAAGAGAGCCTTTAATAAAAAAATAAAATTCTAGGGGAAAATATGAATTTTAGAGTTGTATATATCGTAAATCCTTGTTCTTTAAATTTTAAAAATAACTCTCTTGTAGTTAAAAATGAACAAGGTGAAACAAATGTACCATTAAACGACATATCTACTATCTTAATAGATAATCTTCAAGTAAATATATCTGCTTTTTTACTGTCAAAAATATCAGAATCCAAAATTGTACTAATTGTTGTAGATGAGAGGCATTTGCCTTGCGGAGTTTTGCTTCCATATAGTGGAAAGGTAAGAATGATGGAAGCATATAACTACCAAATGAATTTAAAGGATGAATTTGTAGGAAATTTATGGAAAAAAATAGTAAAAAATAAAATAGAAAATCAAGCAATAGTTCTAGAATTTGGAAATCAGCTCAGTTTTATAAAACTAAAAAACTATACTTTGGAGCTCAAACCACACGATAGCACAAATATTGAAGGAAGTGCTGCCTTGCTATATTGGAAGATGATTTTTTCAAACTCTTTAGATTATTTTACATCAAGGAATGCACCATAAAAATCAACAAAATCAGTTTAATCTAGCAGATGATATTATAGAACCTTTTAGACCATTTGTTGATTTAGAAGTTTATAATATGTTTGAGCTAGAAGGAATTGATGAAGAGAACTTAACAAAAGATATAAAAAAGAGATTGTTGTCTATTGTAGATGCTACAGTTTTGATAAACAATGAAAAATTTACTATGCTAAATGCAATAGACAAATACACAGACTCTCTTTTTAACTCATTTAAAAAACAAAATATAGATGAGTTAATAGAAGTTTCAATATGGATTTAAAATTTATGTATGTTTTAGTAATGTTTGATTTGCCAACACAATCAAAAAAAGATATAAAAAGATATAAAAAGATATAAAAAGATATACAAAATTTAGAAATAGTTTACTAAAAGATGGCTTTACTATGTTTCAATACAGTTGTTATGTAAGAATTTGTAAAAGTGCATATTCTGCAAAAGCTCATATAGACTTTATAACAAAAAACATACCAAAAAATGGGGAAGTAAGGATTTTAAAACTTACCAATAATATTTACAATAGTATGGAAATTATTAAAAAGGGAAACAAAGATAAAGGTACAAATGAAGAAAAACTAATGACTCAAACAGTCATAGAGTTTTAAAAAAAGTAGGTATAGAAAACAAGTTCCTATACCAAAGTTTTCTTCTACATATTGTAGAATTGTTAAACCACCTACCCCAAAACAAAATACGATTTAATATTTTATTTAGATTATACTTAAATCTAAATAAAGTTTTTAAACTAATTAAAACCCTATTGTATCGTATTTTGCTTTAGAGTAGGGGTCTAATTAATTGCTCTTTAGTTGCATCATTTGTAGGATTGTATCGTATTTTGCTTTAGAGTAGGGGTCTAATTATCATACTAGGGAGCAATTACGCCCCGTAATTGTATCGTATTTTGCTTTAGAGTAGGGGTCTAATATTATTTGTTGTTCTAAATCTTCTTGATTTATTGTATCGTATTTTGCTTTAGAGTAGGGGTCTAATCTAATTATAACTTCTGTTGTACCGTTCATAATTGTATCGTATTTTGCTTTAGAGTAGGGGTCTAATTTCACAAGCATTTTTAAACTCTTTTGCTTTATTGTATCGTATTTTGCTTTAGAGTAGGGGTCTAATATTTAATGAAACTCTTTGAGTAGGAGTCAAATTGTATCGTATTTTGCTTTAGAGTAGGGGTCTAATTTGCTAAATCGTTTTGGATTTCACTCGTTAATTGTATCGTATTTTGCTTTAGAGTAGGGGTCTAATTATTGAAGCATTTAGCCTTTTTAACTTTTGATTGTATCGTATTTTGCTTTAGAGTAGGGGTCTAATACACTATTAAAAAAAGTAAATGCTGGTGATATTGTATCGTATTTTGCTTTAGAGTAGGGGTCTAATCAATCAACGAATTTGGAAACTATGTTTATGATTGTATCGTATTTTGCTTTAGAGTAGGGGTCTAATGCTCCAAAGCCACTCGCAAAAGTTGGATTAATTGTATCGTATTTTGCTTTAGAGTAGGGGGTCTAATAATATGTACCTAAGGGGTATAGTCAAAGTTATTGTATCGTATTTTGCTTTAGGGGCTTTAGTTTCCTAAAGCCTCTTTAATAGCAAAAATCTCATCCATAGTTTTATAAAGTTGTTCAATATGAAGCATATTTGGTCCATCGCTTTTTGCTGTTTTTGGGTCAATATGTGTTTCAAAGAAAAATCCATCAACTCCAACACTAGCAGCTGCTCTTGCCATATATGGTACAAATGAGCTATTTCCTCCAGTTGTTCCTCCAGTGCTTGGAATTTGTACACTATGAGTTGCATCGAAAATCACAGGAGCATATTGTCTTAAAAGTAGCAGATTTCTCATATCTACAACCAAAGCTCCATATCCAAAAGTGTTTCCTCTCTCACAAAGCCAAACACCAGCTTTTTGGCTATTTTCATAAGAAACTTCGCTTACTCCTCTTGTGTTTAATACTTTTTCAACAGGGTGTTTCATAGCATCTGCTGCCAAAAACTGCCCTTTTTTTATATTTATTTTTGCTTTTGTTTTAGCAGCAGCTACAAGCAAATCTGTTTGACGACACAAAAAAGCAGGTATTTGAAGTATATCCATAACCTCTCCAGCAGGAGCTGCTTGATATGATTCGTGAATATCAGTAACCACTTTATATCCAAACTCTTTTTTGATTTTTTCAAAAATTTTTAAACCCTCATCAAGTCCTGGACCTCTAAATGAGCTTAGGCTTGTTCTGTTTGCTTTGTCAAAACTAGCTTTAAAATAAAAATCAACTCTTTTATCAAGACTTAGAGGTCTTAATTTTTCTGCTATTTTTAAAACTGTATCCATATCTTCTAAAACACAAGGTCCTGTCATAACTGTTAACATCTATTTTATTTTCCTTTTAATTAAATCTTATTTATTATTTTTTACTTACTAAAAATCCACTAAGAACGATTAATATTATACCTAAAAATACTATAAAAGATGGAAAAGCATCTCCTACAAAAAGCCCCAAAACAATTGAGAAGGCTATATTACTATAAGAAACCGTGCTTACAATTCCAGCTTTAGCAAGAGAGTATGATTTTGTCATATATATTTGTGCATAAGTTGAAAAAATAGCAAGAAAAAATATAAAAATCCAATCTTTTGCTTGTGGCATTACAAAAGTTCCAAGCATAAAATCCAATTTTGAGTTTGTATAAAATTCACTTATTATCATAAAAATCAAAGGTAAAATTGTACCAACTGCCATAAAAGATAGAACTATGGCTCTTCCATCATAAAATCTTCTAAGCTCTCGTATTGAAGTATATGCAAGTGCTGCTCCAACACCTGATAAAATTCCTAAATAATCTGTTTTTTCTAAGCTACTTCCATCAAACTCGGCAATAAATAAAATCCCAACAAATCCAATAAATACACCAATCCAGCCTTTAAGTCCAATTTGCTCTTTTAGGAAAAAATATGCCAAAAGTGCTGTAAATATTGTAGAAGTTTTAGAAAAAGTCATAGCTTCACCCAAAGGTATATTTGCAATATTATAAAAGAAAAATAGTAGTGCTGAAAACCCAGCAACTCCTCTAAAAATAAGTAACCAAAACTTTCCACCAATCTGTTTTAGTGGAGATTTATAAATTGAATAAAGTATTATAAAAACTCCAAAAACATTTCTAAAAAATACAATCTGTATTGTAGATAGATTATCGCTTAGCTCTTTTGCCATAATTCCCATAAGTGCAAATAAAAAAGAGGCCAAAATCATATATTTTATAGCTTTATTTACATTTTCTTCCAAACTAATATCCTTTTAAAGGCGAAGTATTACAAAATTTGGGTTAAAGCAAGATTTAGATAAAATCTTTGCCATTTTAAACATTATTTAGGAAATTTATGGATTATTTAAAAATTGTTGGAAACAAAAAATTAAGTGGAGATATCTCTATTTCAGGGGCAAAAAATGCTGCTCTTCCTCTAATAGCAGCTACAATTTTGGCAAAAAATGAAACTATCATAGACAATCTTCCAAATGTAGCTGATATAAATACTTTTTTGAAGTTAATAAAAATGCTAGGTGGAAGTTTTACTCAAGATAAAAATAGGGCAGCTATAGATACAAGCACTATTACAAATACAATTGCAACTTATGATATTGTAAAAACTATGAGAGCTTCTATTTTGGTTTTAGGTCCACTATTGGCTAGATTTGGGCATTGTGAAGTTTCACTTCCAGGTGGTTGTGCAATAGGTCAAAGACCCGTTGATTTACACTTAAAAGCTATGGAAGCTATGGGAGCAAAAATTGAAATACTTCAAGGTTATATAAAAGCAACTGCACCAAATGGATTAAAAGGTGCAAAAATAGTTTTTGATAAAGTTACAGTTGGTGGAACTGAAAATACAGTTATGGCAGCTGCTTTAGCTTCTGGAGTTACAACTATAATAAACGCAGCAAAAGAGCCAGAGATTGTTCAATTATGTGAAGTAATAGCAAGTGCTGGAGTAAAAATAGATGGAATTGGAACTTCTAAAATTACAATAGAAGGAACAGGCGGAAAACTTCTTGATATAAAACCATTTAGCGTAATTCCTGATAGAATAGAAGCTGGAACTTATATGTGTGTTGCTGCTATTACAAATCAAAAACTAACAATTAAAAATATTGTTCCAGCTCATCTTGAAGCTGTTATTTCAAAGCTTGAAGAGATGAATTTTGAAATAGAGATAAAAGAGAACGAACTTACAATATTTCCAACATCAAAGATAAAACCAGTAAATATTATAACAACAGAATATCCAGGATTTCCAACAGATATGCAAGCTCAGTTTATGGCACTAGCAACTCAAGCTGAAGGGACTAGCACAATAGATGAGAGACTTTTTGAAAATAGATTTATGCATGTTAGTGAACTACTTAGAATGGGTGCTGATATTCAGTTAAATGGGAATATAGCAACAATTATTGGAGAAAAAGGTAAATTAAGTGGAACAGATGTTATGGCAACGGATTTAAGAGCATCTTCTGCTTTAGTTCTTGCAGCACTAGTTGCTCAAGGAGAGACAAATATTCATAGAATTTATCATCTTGATAGAGGTTATGAAAATCTTGAAGGAAAGCTAAGAGATATAGGTGCTGATATAAAAAGGCTTAAAGAGTCAAAATGATAAAAAAAATAAAATCTCTATTTTTTATTAATGAAGAAAAAATTGATAAATTTGAGATTTTTTTTGATTTTATAAAAAAATATGTACAAAAAAACTATCCAAAAATTAATTTTGATTTTTCAAATATAAATAGATTTAAAAATGAACTTAAAGTAGATGTTCAAAAAAGCCTTTTTGTTGAATATTTAGTTAAACAATTTATCGAGTTTGATTACAAAAAAATAACACAAAATAGTGTAAAAAGAGAACTTACTTGGGAAGGTTATGGAGTTAACTCTTTACCAAATCTTAGATTGCCTCATGATTTTTCAAGAAGAAAAGAGTTGGTTTTTTATAGAGATAAATCAACTTGCAATCGTTGTGGAACTGTTATGGAAAGATTAAGTCAAGCATCTTTTTGCTTTGTACAAGAGATAGAAGATGGTGGTGGTTATAATATTGAAAATATAATTTTACTTTGTAGCAGTTGCAATCAAGTTGTAAACAATTTTAAAGAGAACTACAATGAGATGGAGTTGATATTTAGAGATAAACTATATGAATTTATTTCATAAAAGTATTTATTCTATGACACATTTTAACACCATATAAGTATATAATCCAAGAGATATATATCCAAAAAAATGTAAATAATAAAGTAGCAAGTGAACCATAAATAGTTGTGTAAGTTTTATTATAAATTACATAATATACAAATAGATTTTTTGTAATACTTAAAGTTGCTAAAGTTACAAATGATGATATAAAAGCAGCTTTAATAGATACTTTTTTATTTACACTTACTTTAAATAGAGCAAAAAATATAAACCAAGTAAACAAAAATAGTTGAATCTGTTTTAAGAAACTATTGTCATAAAAAGTTAATAAAATATTTAAAGCTACAAAAATGGTTGGAAAAACTAAGAAAAATATTGTGTATATAAAAAATGATTTATATATAGCTCTTCTTTTTGTTTTATGAATTTTATTTACAATATAGTCATAATCTTTGAAAAACATAATATATACAAAAAGCATATAAAATATTCCCAAAAGTCCTAGCTTGTCAGAGTTTGATATATAGTTTTTTAAAGTGGTAATAATTTCATTAGAGTGCGTTGGATTTAAAAAATTGAGTAAAAAATTTGTAAAAATATCTAAATAAGCATGAAACTCTGGAAATTTTGAAATTATTGCAATTGCAAGAGCAATTATTGGAAGTATTGAAAATATGGTAAAAAAACTAAGACTAGCAGCAAAATAAGTGGTATCGTCATTAAAAAATGAATCAATACCATCAATAATCTGTTTTAGAATAGGTTTTTTACCTTTTTTCAAACTATAGTCCCATCTTAAATGGATTTAAAATATTGTTTGGATCAAAAGCTTTTTTGATATTTCTAAATAGATTCATCTCAGCTTCACTAAATGCAATATCCATAAATGGTGCTTTTGATAATCCAATACCGTGTTCACCACTTAAAGTTCCACCCATATCTACAACTAGTTGGAAAATCTCTTCAATAGCTTTGTGACCATCAGCCATCTCTTTTTCATTTGTTTTATCTTTTACCATAACATTTACGTGAATATTTCCATCTCCAGCATGTCCAAAACAAGGAACTTGGAAACCATATTTTTCACCAATTTTATAGATCTCATCTAAAGCCTCTGGAAGCTTACTTCTTGGAACGCTTATATCTTCATTTAATTTTTTAGTTCCATAAACCATAGTTGCTGGACTTGCATTTCGTCTTGCAAACCATAGCTTTTTACCTTCTTCTTCATTTTGAGCTACTATAAAATCAATTGAGCCATTCTCTTTAAATGACTCTTTTAAAATATTTAGCTGATCTTCTATTTCAGCTTCACTAGAAGCATCTACATCTCCAATTAAAATTCCACCAGCATTTTCTGGCAATGAAATTTGAGGAAACTTTTGCTTTAGTGCTTTTATTACAAGTGAGTCTAAAAACTCCATTGCAACAGGATTTGCACCACTTGCAAGTGATTTAAATACAGCTGTCATAGCACTATTTACATTTGGAAAAACTCCCATGTAAGTTTTTTTGAATTTTGGTTTTGGGATAAGTTTTAAAGTAATTTCAGTAATAACTGCCAAAGTTCCTTCGCTAGCTATTAAAATACCAGCAACATTATAACCAGCAACATCTTTGATAGTTTTTTTACCAGCTACGATAATATCACCATTTGGAAGAACTGCTCTTAGTGCCATTACATAATCTTTTGTAATACCATATTTAGCAGCTCTCATTCCACCTGCATTTTCACTTACATTTCCACCCAAAGTTGAGTACTCTTCACTTGCAGGATCTGGTGGATAAAATAGGCCTACCTCTTCAACTGTTTTTTGAAACTGCATATTTATAACTCCTGGTTGAACAACTCCAACCATATTTTGCATATCAATTTCAAGTATCTTATTCATATGTCTTTCAAGTGATAGAATAATTCCTCCATTTGAAGGTAATGCACCACCTGTAAATCCACTTCCAGCACCTCTTGGAACAATTACAATTTTGTGTTCATTACAATATTTAAGTATATCACTTACATCTTGTTCATGTCGTGGAAAAACAACAGCATCTGGCTCAAAACGGCTTCTTGTAGCATCGTAGCAAAAAGCTATTAGATGAGCTTTATCAGTTTTGATATTCTCATCTCCTACAATAGAAGCAATAAAATCTAAATGTTTTTTATCTATCATCTTATAATCCTAAAATCTTTTTATAGTGTGAATCATAACTCTCTTTTTCTTTAAACCAATTTTTTATATTGAAGTTTATAAGAGATTCTCTTATATCTTCAACTCTTGTAAAAAATGGAAGTTTTTTCTCTAACTCTTTATTTGTTTCAAAATTTATTTTTTTTAAAATTGAAAATGTTTTACTATCAACTATATATAAACTATTTTCAACTAAGAAAAAAATAGTTCCCAAATTTTGTTCAATTGCAAAATCTTGAATCTCTTTTTTTGTTGGATATAAAGAGTTTTCATACTTTAATTTTGCAGCAAAAATATCAGGGTGCATAAATCTATAACTTGAAAAATCTTTTGTAATTTGATTAAAACTCTCAAAATTTGGAGCAATCAAAAGAGAGTTTTTGTACATAAAGTTTAAAATAAACTCATCGCCTACTTGAGGCTCTTTTTTTGTTGTAGCTATTGCATCTTGTTTTAAATCTTCAAATTTAAAAAATTCAATTACACTAAAATTTTCATCAGAAATCACAACTTTTGCATTAGATACAATAATTTGCAAATCATCACTATATTTGTGAATTACAACTCCAGTTTGACCTAATTTTAAATTTCCAATTGCGATAGTTGAATTTTTTTTGTTAAAAATATCTTTTAAAGTTGTACTTTTTTCTTCAAACTCATTTGCAAATGAGCTTTGAAAAGAGATAATTAAAAAAGCAAATAGAAAATATTTTTTTAAAAAATTATTTATACTCATTTTGTAACTCTTCTAATTTTTTCTCTACCTCATGCACATGTAAAATCTCTATTTTTTCACCTTTAATGCTTTTTTTGGCTCTTACACTTACTTTATCCCAAATAGCTGCAATTTCTCCTTTTGGATTAATTATAAATGTAGTTCTTACAACTCCCATAAACTCTTTTCCCATAAATTTCTTTAGTTGCCAAACACCATAGTCTTGAGCCATTTTTTTATCTTCATCAGCTAATAAAGTAATTGCTAAATCATACTTTTCTATAAATTTTCTATGTTTTGCACTATCATCTGGGCTTACACCAATAACTGTTGCTTTTAGATTGTCAAATTTATATAAGTTTGCAGTAAAATCACAAGCTTGTGTTGTGCATCCAGGTGTCATATCTTTTGGATAAAAGTATAAAACTATCCAATTTCCAACAATATCTCTTAGACAAATCTCTGTATCATCTTGATTAAATGCACAAAAAGCTGGTGCTTTGTCGCCTACTTTTAACATATATTCTCCTTTCAAATTGGTTCCCTAATTTGAAAGGGAACCGTTATTATTTAACTTCTTTTAAAAGAAGCAAACTCTAAAGGGCTTTAAGAATAAAGCCTTACTATTTAATTGCTATAAAAGTTGCAAAATTAACCCATCTAAAAAGAGTTTCACAATCTTTAAATCCAGCATCTTTTATCATCTTTTTATTCTCATCTTCAGTATAAGGAATAAGCACATTCTCCAAAGCCTCTCTTTTTTGGGCTATTTCAAATTCACTATATCCTTGAGTTTTTTTGAAGCTATAGTACTCATCAATTAGCTGTTTATTTAAAAAGCTATTTGATGATACTAATTTTTCACTGAAAATAAAAACTCCACCATCTTCTAAACTATCATAAATCTTTTTTACAAGTTTTTCTCTATTTATTGGTC
>NZ_JBAZAH010000032.1:0-18895 GCF_041672065.1 Aliarcobacter sp.
GATGAAGCAAGAGCATTTTTGGATGATTTAGGAGTTGCTGAATCAGGTTTAGAGCAAATTATTCAAAAAGCTTTTGATAAATTAGGTCTTCAAAGCTATTTTACAGCTGGGAAAATAGAGGTTCGTGCTTGGACAATTAGAAAAAATACAAAAGCTCCACAAGCAGCTGCTGTTATTCACAATGACTTTGAAAAAGGTTTTATAAAAGCAGAAGTTATATCTTATGAAGATTTTGTTAAATTTGGTGGAGAAGCTAAATGCAAAGATGCTGGAAAACTAAGACTTGAAGGTAAGGATTATGTTGTTCAAGATGGTGATGTTATGCATTTTAGATTTAATGTGTAAGGAAGATTGATTTAAAAAAATAAAATAGGGGGGCTATTTTGCAATTATCTGAGGTATTAAGAAGAGTTGAGTCTTTGGCTCCTCTTCCAAGAACTATTATTGAAATTGAACAATATAGAAAAAAAGAAGAAAAAGAGATACAAGAGTTATATGAAATTATTAAAAAAGATGCTTTATTAGTTACAAATCTTTTAAAAATTGCAAACTCTGCAATGTTTGGATTTAGAAGTAAAGTTGAAACACCATTACGAGCTATAACTCTTCTTGGGATTAACTTTACAATTTCTGTTGCAATCTCTACAAGTAGTCAAAAACTTTTAATATCTTCATTGTCACCTTATGGTCTATCAAATGATGATTTTATGAAGGCTTCAAATATAGCTTTAGCCCTTACAAATTTATGGTTAAATAAAGTTGATCCAGAGTTAAAAGATAAACTTTTGCTTCCAGCTTTACTACAAGATATTGGTAAATATATTATTTCAGATGTACTAATTTTAAACAATAAAGAGAGTGATTTTTATAAAAAGGTATTAGAAAATTTAAAATCACTACAAGAGATAGAGAAAGATTTTTTTGAATTTTCAAGTTCATATGTTACTGCTCATATTTTTAAACATTGGAATCTTAGTCAAGAGTTAATAAACACTATAGAGTTTGTTGATGATGTAGAAAAGTCACCAATTGAGTATAAACAAAAAGCAATGATTTTAGATGTTATTAAAACAGCTTCAAATATAAAAGAGCCTTTAAGTGAAAAATCAATTAATATGGCAATTAAAAAAGCTAAAGAGTATAAATTAAATGATAAAGCATTAATAGAAGCAATTAATACTTTAAAAACTAGATTAGAAAACGAAAATATTTATTAGATTTTAAAGTCCAAGAAGAATAATTTCCCAAAGTTTTTCTACTTCCTCATCTTCTAAGTTTATTGAAGATTTTGAATTAAATAGCTCTTTTATCTTATTTATTTCGAAGCTTTTTGCTCTATTAACACAAACTTTATGAACAGGAATAAATCCTCTAATTAAAGCTAAGTTAAAATCAACCTCTATTTCACAAATAAGACACTCAAAGTTTGTATGAAGTCTTCCTTCATGCTCTAAAAGTAAAATATATGATTCAACAATTGCTCTTAAAACATTTTGTTTATTAATCTTAGTTACTAACTCTTCAAGTGTTTTAAAATAGAAACTATCAGGCTCTTCTAACTCTTTTAAATGAGTGTAAAACAGTTTTAAATATCTTTGCCAAGCATACATTTTTTCACTATTTAAAATCCAAGGAAAACCAAGTTGCATAACATCTTTTAATCTTGAAATAGAGGATTTAGTCTTCTCTAATTCAAAATCTATTTTGTAACCAATATTGATATTTGAGTGCCTAGCTCCATAAAATCTATAAGTTGTTATAAGCTCTTTTTCACACAAAATTGTAACTATTAAATCATCATCTTTAACAGCTTTTATATCAATAATATAGCCCTGCATATAATATTAATCAATATCCTCATTTAGCATATCATTTATCTCTTCAATTAATTCAGCGGCCTCTTCATCATCAATCTCTCCAGCTTCTAACTCACTTAAAAGTTCCAAAAACTCTTTTTTCATCTCTTGCATAGAGTTTAACTCTTCTTTTGTATTTTCATCATCTTTTTTTGAAGCAATCAACTCAAGTAGTTCATCAATATAATCATCAACATCTTCTAAAACAACATTTTTTATTAAATCTTTTAGCTCTTCTTGCTTATTCATTTTGTAACCTTTTTAAAATTTTGAGGGATTATAGCAGAAAATTGTAACTATATTTAATATTCTCACATAAAAATTTGGATATACTTCTTTGAGAAAAATTAAGGAGAACAGATGGATTATTTTAGAGGTGTTTCTATTGCTAAAGCTGCAAATATTTTATATGATGGAAACATTACAAGCAGAGCAATTACATTTGAAGATGGTTCAAAAAAGACTTTAGGAATTATGCTACCTGGTGAGTATGAGTTAAATACTGTTAATAAAGAGATTATAGATATTCAAAGAGGAAGTTTAGAGTTACTTCTACCAGCATCTGATTGGGTTAAATATGAAGGACCTGCATCTTTTGAAGTTCCAGAGAATACAAAATTTAAACTAAGAGTTCACTCACTAGTTGATTACTGTTGCTCTTTTATAAAAAACTAATAAAAAATTAAAACAGTGAAAACACTGTTTTAAACTTACCCAATTTAATCAATTCTTTTTGCAAAATTTCGATACACTTCTTCTTATGAATAAAGAACAATTTTTTATAAATAGTATACAAAATAGTAAATACAACGGCGATGATGGTGCGTTTATAGATGGATATGTTTACTCCATGGACGCTTTTTTTGAAGATGTACACTTTAAAAAAGATTGGTTTACATTAAAGCAAATAGCATATAAATCAATGCTTGTAAATATATCTGATGCAATTGCTATGAATGCAAAACCAAAATATGCACTAATAAGCATAGCTATTCCAAAATATTATACAAATGAAGATTTACAAGAGCTTGCAAATGGATTTAAAAAAGCAGCCAAAGATTTTGATTTTGAAATTATTGGTGGCGATACAATTGAAAATCATAAATTAGATATTAGTATTACAATTATTTCAAAAACTTCAAAACCTATATATAGAAGTGGTGTAAAAGAGGGTGATTATCTCTGTTATACAGGAAAATTAGGAGATAGTAAAAAAGATTTAGAGGCTTTATTAAGCGGAAAAAAAATTAAAAAATCATCTAAATTTATAAAACCAGTTCTAAAAGCTGATTTTTTTTATGAGGCTTCAAAATATATAAATGCTTCTATGGATATTAGTGATGGATTGTTTTTAGATTTAGAAAAACTCTCAATTGCTTCAAATATTGGATTTGATATTTTTAGAAAAATTGATGATAATATTGCTAGTTCTGGTGAAGAGTATGAGATACTTTTTTCATGTAGTCAAAAAAATCTAAAAAAGATTGAGCAAATAGCAAAAAAGCATAAAACAAAATTGAACTTCTTTGCAAAAGCTGTAAAAGGAAGTTTTAGAACAAATCTTTCAAACCACCATTTTAAAAATTAAGGAAAAAAATTGCAATTACAAAGATATTTAAACCACTCAAAAATAGATGTACTTTTTAAACAAACGAAAGATGATTTTGTTGTAAATGAGGTACCTTTATATGAATTTAGTGGTGATGGTGAACATCTAATTTTAAAACTTAGAAAAAAAGATTTAGCAACTTGGGATGCTATAGAGATTTTAGCAAACTATTTAAAGTGTAGTACAAGAGAGTTTGGATATGCAGGACTTAAAGATAAAAATGCAATGACAATTCAGCATATTTCAATTCATAAAAAATATGAAGAGGCATTAAAAAGTTTTAATCATGAAAATATAAAAATTCTTGAAACAACTTATCATAATAATAAGATAAAAATTGGTCATTTAAAAGGAAACAACTTTTTTATTAGGCTAAAAAGAGTTGGATTAGTTGAAAAAAGAAAAATTGAAGAGGCTTTAGGACAAATTGCTACTTATGGTATGCCAAACTATTTTGGATTTCAAAGATTTGGAATTGATGGTGAAAACTACAAAAAAGGTCAAGCTATTGTTGAAGGAAAATTAAAAGAGAGAAATAGAAATTTAAAACAGATGTTTATAAATGCTTATCAAAGTTATCTTTTTAACTCTTGGCTTTCAAAGAGAATAGAGATTTCAAAACTAATAGATACTTTTGAACCAAAAGAGATTTATGAAAAGTTAAATCTTCCACTTGATGAGGTAAAAAGAGCAAAAAAACAGCCACATCCATTTAAAATTATTACAGGTGATTTACTATCTCATTATCCATTTGGAAGAATATTTATAATTGATGATTTAGAGAGTGAGAGTCAAAAGTTTTTTGAAAAAGATAGAGTTCCAACTGGACTTTTATGTGGAAAAAGAGTTAAGAAGTCTGAAGGTCTTGCACAAGAGATTGAAAAAGAGTTTGATGTGCAAATGGGTGAAGATGGAGCAAGAAGATTTGCTTTTATATTTCCAGAAAATATACAGAGTAATTATAAAGAGGATAAAAACCATATGGAATTAAATTTTTACCTTCCTAAAGGCTCATATGCAACTGAATTTATAGCTGAAATTATACATTAATTATTTAAGTGATTTTTTGCTAGTATCGAATTTACATTAACATAAGGGTAACAAATGAGATATGAAGAGCTAATAACTGAACTTTGTGAAGTTATAAAAGAGACTGAAAATGATTCAATTGATATTTTTGAAAACACTGAAGAGATTTCAAAAGTTATTGATGATCTTGAAATTCCAAGACATAAAAGAGAAAAATTAGGGGATTTTATTTCAAATATTTATGGACTTCTACAAAGACAAGATTTACATAGACAAAAAATAGAGAGAGTTGTTAATTTTGTTTGTGATAAAAATGATATTGATAAATCTCAATATAATATTGCACCTAGTGCAAAAACAATTTCTGTGTCAGAAGATAGTATGAGTGCTGATGATTTAGAAGAACTTATTAGACAGATGCAACAAGAGTAAGATGGTTTAAAACCATCTTACTTTTTTAAACATTTAATATAAATTTAGCAAATGGAGTTGAACTTTTATTGCTAGTTTTAATATTGTCTAAACTCTCAAATAGTTCATTTGTGCTTTTTTCAACTCTGTTTGCAGTAGCATTTAAAATATCATTTTTATCTTTAGCAGCATTTGAATTTACTAAATCTTGAAGGCTTGAATGGAATTTAAGATTTAACTTATTTATACTATCCAATATATTCTCATCTTTTATTTTATTGTAGTTCTCTTCACTATTTAGCCAATCTTTAACATAGTTACTGTTAGCTACTTGAAACGATTTTTGATTTCCAAGTTTTGAATATACTTCATCTTTACTTTTTAGAATATTAACCTTTAATAAAGCTGTATCAAATACTAAATCTACATCATAAACCTTTTCTAAACTCTCTTCAAGAAATGATGTTCTTGAAGCTGCGGTTACTAAATAACTTGACATATATGCAATTGAATTTGCCATATTTGATATCTGTTCAGCAACCTGTGCATTTTTTTGTGTAGATTTATCTAAAGAGCCAATTGCATCATTAATTTGTAATATCCCAACTTCTTGCTCTTTTGAAGCAGTTGCAACACTTTCAATAGTAGTTAAAGTGTTTGAAATATTGTTATTTAATTCGCTATATCCATCAATCATATTATTAGCAATACTCTTACCTTGACTTGCTTTTTGAGTCGCTTTTTCTACAATCTCTTTAATCTCTCTTGCAGCTTCTGCACTTCTATTTGCTAGATTTCGCACCTCTTGAGCAACAACAGCAAACCCTTTTCCAGCTTCACCAGCTGTTGCTGCTTCAACTGCTGCGTTTAGACTTAAGATATTTGTTTGGAATGCTATTTGATCAATTACCTCAATAGCTTCATTTATAGAGCTAACCTCTTTATTTATGTCATCCATAGATTTAGATGTTTGATTCGCTAAATCTTGACCTTTTTTAGCAGATAGACTTAAATTTTGTGCTAGCTGTGCCATTTGAACAGCTGCTTGAGTATTTGCTTGAATTGTTGCAGTTATCTCTTCAAGTGCAGCAGATGTCTCTTCTAAGCTAGCAGCTTGTTCAGCTGATGAGCTTGTAAGTCTTAAAGATGTATCTGAAAGTGTTTGTGTACTATCTTTTAGAGCATTTCCTGTATTCATAACAATAGCAAGAAGCTCTGAAGTATTGTTTCCTACAAGTTTGATACCACTTGCAAGTGATCCTAGGTTTCCAAAAATATCATCATCTTTTAAAATATAGTCATATTTTGATTCAGCATAATTTCTTAAGGCTTCATTTATTTTGTCTAAAGTCTCTTTTGTTCTTTCAATCATTAAATTTAATTTATTTTTTAAATCTTCTACATGAATATTTGAAGCTCTATTTTCAACTTTATAAACAAAAAATCCATTTGCAGTTTTCTCTATAACATCATTAACCTCTTCAATTACAATCTCATCTTGTTTTAGTCCATCTCTTACTTTATTCATATATGAGTTAAATAAATTTGCAACCTCTCCAATCTCATCATCCGTTTTTACATTTAGTTTTATATTTGTATCATTTGATGCAAGAAGCTCTTCAAAACCATTTTTTAGGCTCTCTATTGGACTTGTAGCTCTTTTTACAATAAAGAAAATTAAAGTTATTGTAATAAGCCCCAAAATTGTTGAAGCTATAGAGATATCTTTTAATAAATTACTTATTTTTGCATCCGTTTCTGCAAGAGAGAAAGTTAAATCCATAACACCAATTACATCACCAATCTCTTGGTTTGCGTGACACATCATACACTCGGCTGTAGCAATCATTGGTTTTATCATTCTAATATTATGTCCATCAGCATCATTTGTTTGAATTAATTGATTTTCTTTTGATTCAAAGCTCTCTAAAACTTTTGGATCTTCTGTATAGGGAGCTGTTGTTGGATATAGTTCCATTAAAGCTTTACTTTTTGCTACAACTAACTGCTTAACACCTTTTATCTGTCTAGCCTCTTCTTCTGCTTTTGCTATTAAATCAGGATCTCCTGTATTCATTGTATTTCTTAAAGTTTGAAATATTGATGCATTTAACATCTCCAAACTCTCTTTTGCATTTGATATAGAGTCTTCAGTTACCTTTGTAGTTGTAGAATAAACGATAAAACTGCTACTTAGAAAAGTAAGTAAAAAAAGCGCAACCATAATTTTATTACTAATCTTTTTTGTTATAAAATCCAACATATCTAACCCTTATTTTTTAAGTAGAATTATTATATACTTAAAAACTTTAAAACAGAGTGAGAAAATCTATAAAAAAATAAAATTAAGATTAATTTATAATAGATATAAAAAAAATATAAAGTGGGATTGCATTGATAGTAGGATTAATAGGTAAAGTTGTAAAAAAAGAGCCAACAGTTATACATTTAAATGTAAATGGAGTTATTTATGAAGTTTTTGTATCTTTAAATTGTAGTTCAAAAATTATTTCTGATGAAGTTAAGTTTGAGATTACTGAGATTATAAGAGAAGATGCACACAATTTATATGGTTTTTTAGATTCAAATGAAAAAAAACTTTTTGATACAGTTATTAAAATAAATGGAGTAGGACCAAAAGTTGCACTTGCAATCTGCTCTACATTTACACCAAGTTCATTTGCTCAAATTATATCTTCAAGTGATGTAAATATGTTAAAAAGAGTTCCAGGAATTGGTCCAAAAGGTGCTAGTAGAATATTAGTAGAGCTTAGTGGATTTGTTGTTGAGACAAATAGTAGTAGCGATATTCCAAATATTAATCTTGAAGCTTCACTAGCTTTGGAATCACTTGGATTTAAAAAAGATTTAATTTCAACTATCTTAAAAACTTGTACAAGCTCAACAACTTCTGAATTAGTTAGAGAAGCACTTAAAAAATTACAAAAATAAAAGGGAAATTATAAAATGAAAATAGCAATAGTTTTTGGTGGTATAAGTTTTGAGCATGAGATTTCAATAGTAAGTTCAATTGCCATGAAAGATGTTTTAAAAGATGAGTTAATATATATATTTATAGATAAAGATAGAGATTTATATGAGATTCCAAGTTCTAAAATAAATTCAAAACTATTTAGTAGTGCAGAGTACTTAAAATTTGATAAAGTTTTTTTAAAAAAGGGTGGATTTTATAAAGTATCTGGACTATTTAAAAAAGAGCAAAATATTGATTTTGATGTAGTTTTAAATCTATCACATGGTGGAGATGGAGAAGATGGAGTTTTATCTTCAGTTTTAGATTTTTATAATATCCCTTTTATAGCTCCAAGAACAGAAGCTTGTGTAGTTAGTTCAAATAAATTTATTACAAAAGGATATGCACAAAGTGTTGATGTAAAAACTCTACCTTACAAATACTATACAAAAAATGATAGTATAAAAGTTGATATGTTTCCAGTTATCTTAAAACCAGTAAAGCTAGGTAGCTCTATTGGAGTATCTATTGTAAAAAATCAAGAAGAGTTAGCTTATGCTCTTGATGTTGCTTTTGAGTTTGATGATGCAATTATAATTGAGCCTTTTATTAGTGGAGTAAAAGAGTATAACCTAGCTGGTACAAAAGTAAATGGAGAGTTTATTTTCTCAATTATTGAGGAGCCCCAAAAAGCTGAGTTTTTGGATTTTGATAAAAAATATTTAGATTTTTCAAGAACATCAAAAGCTTTAGAGGTTGATTTAGGTGAGAAATTAAACAGTGAGATAAAAGAGAGTTTTAAAAAAATTTACAACACTCTTTTTGAAGGTTCAATCATAAGATGTGATTTTTTTGTAGTTGAAGATAAAGTATATTTAAATGAGATAAACTCAATTCCAGGATCTATGGCAAACTATTTGTTTGAAGATTTTCAAGATCTTTTTACAAAAGTTGCTTCAAATTTACCTAAAAAGAAGTTTATTCCTATAAATTATGAGTATGTAAATAAAATTCAAGTTGCAAAAGGAAAGTAGTTTGGCACTAAAAAGCATAAATATTGATGGAAAAGTTTTTGATATATCTTATGAGATAATAAATCCAAATGCAAAAAAAGATATAGTTTTTCTTCATGGTTGGGGTTCAAATAAAGAGATTATGAAAAAAGCATTTGGAACTTTTTTAAGTTCTTACAGGCACATATATATAGATATGCCAGGATTTGGAAATAGCGAGAATATATATGAACTTACAACAGCAGATTATGCACAAATAATAAAAGAGTTTTTAAAAAAATTGGATTCAGATTTTTTTGCAGTTGCAGGACACTCATTTGGTGGTAAAGTTGCAACTTTATTAAATCCACAAAATTTAATTTTATTAAGTAGTGCTGGAGTTTTAGAGAAAAAACCACTAAAAGTTAGATTAAAGATATCTTTAGCCAAATTTTTTAATAAAGTTAAGTTAAAAAGTATAACAAAAAGATTTAGAAGTAAAGATGTAGTAAAAATGAGTGAAAATATGTACAAAACATTTAAAAATGTTGTAGATGAGGATTTTACTCCTATTTTTGCAAAACAGATAAATAAAACACTTATATTTTGGGGATTAGAAGATAAAGCTACTTCTATAAAATCAGGAGAAAAAATTTCAAATATTATAGAGAATTCAATTTTCTATAAATTAAGTGGAGATCACTACTTCTTTTTAAAACACTCAAAACAGATATGCGAAATAATAGAATATGAACTATTTTAATTTTTTTATCAATTTTATAGCTATTTTTGCTCTCTCTTGGTATTTAATACTAAATCTTCAATGGTATAACTATAAGTTACAAAGGGTTGTTTTAAATCACCATAAAAAAATTTGGCATCTTTTTTATTTTATTTTTCCATTACTTTTATGGATAGTATTAAAAGAGATATACTTTGCACCAATTTTAATTTTATATTTAATCGCACTATATTTTTGGGCAAAAAAACTTGATAGAAGTTTGGTTTATACAAAAAGAGTTCAAAGATTTTTTATAATATTAACTACAATATTAATTTTTGGATACTTTTTTGCTTCAAAAATCTACTTTTTATTTGCTATTTTTTTAACAATATTATTATCAAATCTTACAGAAAAATTAATGTTTAATTTTTATAAAAAAATTGCAAAAAGAAGACTAAATAGTATAAAAGATTTAAAAATTGTTGCAATTACAGCATCTTATGGAAAAACATCTATAAAAAACTTTTTATACCATATTTTAAAAAATCATTTTAATACTTACAAAACTCCAAGAAGTGTAAATACAATTGCAGGGCTTGTTTTAGATGTAAATATGGATTTACCTTCAAATACTCAAATTTATATAGCAGAAGCAGGAGCTAGAGTAAAAGGTGATATTAAAACAATAGCAAACTTTCTTGAACCTCAAATTTGTGTAGTTGGAACGATTGGAGAGCAACATATTGAGTATTTTAAAAGTTTAGAAAATATTCAAAATACAAAAAAAGAGTTATTAAGTTCAAAAAGATTAGAAAAAGCATTTGTTCACAAAAGTGCAGATGCAAAAGAGTCTTTAAATATTGATGTTTTTCCAAAAAATTTAGAGATTTTAGATAGTAGTTTAAATGGGATTAGATTTAGTTTTGAGATAAATGATAAAAAAGAGGAGTTTTTTGCCCCAATTTTAGGAAGTTTTAATGCAATAAATTTAAGTGCTGTGATTTTAGTTGCAAACTATTTAAAAATAGATATAAAAAGCATAAAAGATTCTTTAAAAACTCTTCCTCAAGTAGAACATAGACTTCAAAAAATTGAAGCAAATGGTAAAGTGATAATTGATGACTCATTTAATGGAAATTTTGAAGGAATGATTGAAGCTTTTAATCTTTGTAAAACTTACAGTGGAAGAAAGGTTATTATTACTCCAGGACTTGTTGAATCAACTATTGAAGCAAACAAAAAAATAGCTTTAAAAATAGATGAGGTTTTTGATTTTGTAATCTTAACTGGAAGTTTAAATATAGAGGTTTTAAGTCAAAATATAGATAAAAATAAAATATTTATTTTAAAAGATAAATCGCAAATGCAAAATATATTAGCAAGTAGTACAAAAAGTGGTGATTTAATTCTATTTGCAAATGATGCACCAAATTTTATTTAAGGATTTTTATGGAACATCTTTATGCACCTTGGAGATACTCATATGTTAGTGAAGAGAAGATTAAAGATTGTGTTTTTTGCCATATTTTAAAAAATAAAGATGATGATAAATATCAAGTAATTTTTAGTGATGAGCTTTGCTTTGTAGTTATGAATAAGTTTCCTTATAGTCCAGGTCATATTATGGTTGTACCAAATTTTCACACATCAAATATAGAGGATTTAGAGGATATTGTTTGGCAAAGAGTTTCAAAAAGGGTGCAAGAAGCTGTTAGGCTTTTGAAAGATATTATGCCTTGCGAGGGTGTTAATATTGGAATGAATTTAGGTCGTGCAGCTGGTGCTGGAATTGAGCAGCATGTTCACTATCATCTAGTTCCAAGATGGATAGGTGATACAAATTTTATTACAACAATAGCTCAAACTAGAGTATATCCAGCAAATTTTTCTGATATTTTTAAAAAGTTAAAAGATAAGTCAAAAATATATTTTAAATAATTTTTCTTTACTTTGTAGTTTTATTTTGCTAACATAATTTTTCTTATTAAATTTTTTGGGGGAACTTATGAAAAATTTTGCAAGATACTCTCTATTTTTAATACTCTTTTTTAATCTTAGTTTCTCAAATGATAATATAAATATAAATTTCTCAAAAATTGACTTAAATGAACTTATAAAAATTAGTTCAAAGATACTCAAAAAAGATATTTTAATATCTGATAAATTAGATATTAAAGTTGATTTTGTATCAAATAAAACCCTAAATAAAGATGAACTTTTAAATATTTTAAGAGCAATCTTAAATGAAAACAACTATGTTTTAGAGGATTTTATCTCTTTTTATAAAATCTCAAAAAAAGAGTCAAAAATAGCTTCAAAAGATGATATTTTGATTTATGAACTAAAAAATAGTGAAGTTGAAAATATATATAAAATTTTAGAGGAATTTTTAAAAAAGAGGAGTTTAAATGGTGATGAAAAAACTTTAATTGTTCCAAATATTGAATCAAACTCTTTGATTGTTTTTTCAAATCAAAAGAGTTTAAATAGTATAAAAAAGCTTATAGATAGTCTTGATAAAGAGAGTTTGCAAGTATATATTGAAGCTAAGATTATAGAGGTTAATAATGAGCTTGTTGATAAGGTTGGAGTATCTTATGGAGTAAGTGCAGCTTCAAGTTCAAGTGGTGGAATTATGGCATTAAGTACAAAGTTAAATGGTGGTTCATTTGCAATTGATGAAGCTATAGGAAGTTTGGGAATAGATATAAGAAATCAAAATTTAAAAAGTGGTGTATCTTTGGCTGCAAGTTTGAATCTGCTTAAACAAAAAGGTGCTTTGGATATTGTCTCACAACCTTCAATTTTAGCAATAAATAATAAAGAGAGCTTTATTTATGTTGGTGAAAAGATATCAATGCAAACTTCAAGTAGTTTAACAGATGGAGGTACATCTAAATCAGATTATGAAAGAGAAGATGTTGGATTAACTTTGAAAGTAAAACCTAGAATTTCAAAAGATAATAAAGTTGCTTTACAAATAAGCGCTTTGTTGGAGGCTGTAAAACTAAACAAAGTAGGAGCTGGTGACAATCCTGATACTTTGAAAAAAGAGATAAATACAACTGCAATTTTAAACAATGGAGAGAGTGTAATAATTGGTGGATTAATAGAGAATAAAAATGAAAATATAGAAGAAAAAGTTCCACTTTTAGGAGATATTCCAATTCTTGGGGCACTTTTTAGAAATAGTGTAACACTAAATAAAAAGAGCAATTTAGTGATTATAGTAACTCCATATATCGTTCCAAAAGATAAAGGAGTTAGTTTTATTCGAGAAAAGCTTTCACAACTTAAAGATATAGAGGATATTTACTTACAAAAGAGTTTAGAAGATATTGAAAAAAAAGAGAGCAACAAAGAAAATATAGTACAAAAACAAGAGAGTCAAAAAAGCAACAATAATAGAAAAGATCCAATGCAAACATTAATAGATAGTACAAACTCTTCAAGCGATGATTTTTATAACTTTTGATATACTTTTGCAAAAACTAAAGGAATAGTTATAGCAAAGTTTAAAAAAGTTCATATTGAGCTTACAAATATATGCAATTTAAAGTGTTCATTTTGTCCTCCAAAAAATTTACCAAATAAAATTATGAGTTTAGATTTTTTTGATAGATTAAATAGTGAGCTAAAAGAGTTTACAAATGAACTTGCATACCATATAGTTGGTGATCCTTTAGTTTTAACAAATTTAGAAGAGTATTTAAAGATTAGTAAAAAACATAATCTTAAAGTAAATATTACAACAACTGCAAATAATATTTCACAAAATCACTACAAAGCTTTATTAAATAGTGCTATAAAACAGATAAATTTCTCAATAAATTCATACAATGCAAACTCACATAAAAAGAGTTTTGAAGAGTATTTTGAGCCCATTTTAGATTTTGTAAAGTTTGCAATGCAAAATAGTCATGATTATTTTATAAACTTTAGAATCTGGAATTTAGATGATAAAAAGAGTGCTTTGGATTTTAATAATGAAGTTTTTAATAGATTAAATCATTTTTTCAATTCAAATTTGAATATAGATGAGATTTATAGTACAAAACCAAAAAATATTAGAGTTGCTAGAAAAATATTTATTAATTTTGATGAATATTTCTCTTGGCCAACTTTAAAAAACAACATAGTTAGCCAAAAAGGTTTTTGTTATGGTTTAAGCTCTCATTTTGGAATATTGGCAAATGGAACTGTTGTTCCTTGTTGTTTGGATTTAGATGCTTCTATAAATCTTGGAGATACAAATGAAAACTCAATCAAAGATATTTTACAAAGTAGTAGAGCAAAAGCTATGATAAATGGTTTTAAAAATAATATTTTAGTTGAAGAGCTTTGTCAAAAGTGTGAATATAGAGTACGATTTGATATAAAAAATAAAGAGGAAGAGCATGAATGAAATAGAGATTTTAAAAAGAAGTATAGGTGATTTTTTTAGCTCCTCAATGCTAAAACTAGCATTAATTCCACTTCTTATTACAATGACAATTTTATATATAATATTTTTTCAAATGGCTAGTTTTGGAATAGATAGTTTGCAAATTATCGCTCAAAATTCACAAAATACAGAAGAGCTTATAATTGATGAGAGTGCACCATTTTATTTTGTATGGTTTACATATTTAATTGTTTTTTTATTTAAATACTCAATTACATCTTGGTTGGCTGCTTTTTTAATCTATACAGTTGGAATTATTTTTATTTTTCATTTTAGTATTATTTTAACTTTGTTAATTATTGGATTTTTGACACCTTTTGTTGTAAAATATCTAAAAAAAACTCACTATAAAGCTTTGATTTTAAAACCTTATGGAACAGTTTTAGGCTCTATTTATCTACTTTTAAAAACTATTTTTATAATGATATTTTTATATATAGCTTTAATACCTCTATATTTTATACCATTAATAAATATTTTGGCTATATATTTGCCTTTATACTATTTTTTCCACAAACTTTTAAACTATGATGTATCATCTACAATTTTAAGTAAAGATGAGTATAAAAAAATCTATGAAAAAAGCTCAAACTCTTTTAGAATAAGAACATTTTTTTTATATCTATTTTCAACTATTCCATTTATTACTCTTTTTGTAGCTATATTTTATGTTCTTTATTTGTCTCATGCTTATTTTATAGAGCTTGAAAAAATTCAAAAAAATAGTAGTGAGGTTTTATAGTTTTGGAAAATATAAAAAATGCAGTTATAAAAGCAAATATTGAAGTTTTAAACTATTTAAAAAATAGTTTAAAAAAAGATGATTTTATATATACAAATCAGATTGGTTTTGGTGGAGATAATTCACTTAAAATCGATATTATTTTTGAAAATATTTTTATAGAACATTTAAAAGAGTTTGGAAATATTTTTAGTGAAGAGTGTGGTTTCAAAGATTTTAAAAAAGATATAACTTTTATCATTGATCCACTTGATGGAAGCAATAATTTTTTCTCAAATCTTCCATATTATGGAACATCAGTTGCAATTAAAAGAGGTGAAGAGATTATTGGTGGATTTGTTGCAAATTTAGCTTTAGAAACTTTAGTATATAAATTTTTAGATGATGAGGTAGTATATTTATCACTAAACAGCAATAAAGAGTTAAAAAACAGAATAAATAGTGGCTCAAAAGTTGCAGTTTTTGAAAGAGGTTATAAGTATCCAGATATTTGTAAAATTTTAAATGATAAAAATATAAAGTTTAGAGTTTTAGGAGCAACAGCTATCTCTTTGGCGAATGCAAGAGATTATGATTTTGTTCTTTTTATGGGAGAATTAAGAGCTTTTGATATTGATGCAGCTATGTATATTTGTAAAGATTTATATAAAATAGTTAAAAATAATCTTATTTTTATAACAAAATCAAAAGATTGTTTTAATGATTTTAAAGAAATTATTAAACATTTTTAGGTATAACTCCAAAACCAAAATAAAAAATAGGAAAAAATAGATGGCTTTAATAATTACGGACGAATGTATTGCATGTGATGCATGTAGAGAAGAGTGCCCAAACTACGCTATTGAAGAGGGAGATCCAATTTATATTATTGATCCTGATAGATGTACTGAGTGTGTTGGTCATTATGAAGAACCACAATGTGTTGAGGTTTGTCCAGTTGATTGTATAATTTTAGATCCAGATAATGAAGAGACAATGGAAGAGTTGAAGTTTAAATACGAACAACTAATGGAAGAAGAAAACTAATATGTCGAAAATTACAACAATCATCGACATTGGTTCAAACTCAATGCGAATGGTTGTTTTAGAAAAATCTAGTCGATTTGCATTTAGTCTTATAAATGAGACAAAAAGTAGGGTAAAAATCTCAGAAGGATGCTATGAAAATGGTGGTATGCTTCAAGAAATACCTATGCAAAGAGCTTATGAATCTTTAAAATCTTTTTTAAATATCTCAAATGCCCTTAAATCAAGAAAAATTCTTTGTGTTGCAACATCTGCATTAAGAGATGCTCCAAACTCTAATGTTTTTTTAAGTAGAGTAAAACAAGATTTAGGTCTTAATATTAAGATTATAAATGGTGAAAAAGAGTCATATTATGGAGGAGTAGCTACTTCAAATTTGCTTCATGATGATAACTTTGTAACAGTAGATATTGGTGGTGGAAGTACAGAGTTTTGTTTTGTTGAAGATGGAAAAATAGTAAAATCTTTATCACTTGATATTGGAACAGTTAGAATTAGAGAGTTATATTTTAATAAAAACAATCTTGATGGTGCAAAAACTTATATTCTTGAAAATCTAAAAAAAGTTTTAAATTGTGGTGTTAATACTCCTTCAAAAGTTGTTGGAATTGGTGGAAGTATTAGGTTTTTATCAAAACTAATTATGCAAAAAAATGCTTACCCACTTGACTCAATTCATGGCTTTACTTATGATGTAAAAAATGAGCAAAAACTTTTTTTAGATATTTTAAAAACAGAATCAAATGAAGAGTTAGAGGCTTTGGGTGTAAAAAAAGATAGATTTGATACTATAAAAGAGGGTACATTTATCTTTAAAACTATTATTGATGAGTTAAATATTAAAACTGTTGTAACTTCTGGAGTTGGGGTGCGAGAGGGAGTTTATTTAACAGATTTATTAAGAAATCAAAATCATAAATTTCCTTCTAATTTTAATGTAAGTGTTAGAAGTCTACTTGATAGATTTCAAATATGTGAAAAACAAAGTGCATATTTAGGAAGAAGTGCTAAAGAGATTTTTGAGGTTTTAAAACCACTTCATAAGCTTGATGATAAGTTCTCAACACTTTTAGTTGTTGCTTCAAAACTCCATTCAATTGGGGTTAGATTAAACTTTTATAAATCAAATGATAATGCTTTTGATTTTATTTTAAATGGTTTAACTTATGATTTTCTACACACTTCAAGAGTAACTGTTGCTTATATCTTAAAGTTTTCAAAAAAATCTCTACCAAAAGAGAGTGATATTGAAAAATATAAAGAGCTGTTGCCACCTTTGGAAACTTTAAGATGGCTCTCTTTTATGCAAGCTTTAAACCTAGCAATAAATATTGACTACTCAAATCCAAGGACACAATATGCTTTAAAAGAGAATATTCTAACAATTGAGCTTGAAAATAACTCATTTTTATTAAGTTCTCAAATAGAGAAGCTTGAACTTCCAGATGGTTTGGAGCTTGGAATTTTATGATAAAAAAAATTGCAATTGTTAGATTATCTGCAATGGGTGATATTATTCACTCAATGACAGCTTTGCAGTTTATAAAAGTAAAATATCCAAATATCCAAATAGATTGGTTTGTTGAAGAGGGATTTGCTGGTGTTTTAGAAAACAATCCTCATGTAAATAATATTATAAAATTAAATTTAAAAAGTATAAAAAAAAACAGATTTGAGATTTTTAATCAGATTAAACTTGTAAGAAGTTTAAAAAAAAACAGTTATGATTTAGTAATAGATACTCAAGGACTTTTAAAATCTGCAATAGTAGCTAGACTGCTTGGAGAAAAAAGAGCTGGTTTTTGTAAAAATTCAACTAGAGAGAAAATAGCAAGTTGTTTTTATAATAAAAAAATATCAATTTCATATGATAAAAATGTAATTGATAGAAACTGCTATTTGATAAGTAAGGCTTTGAATTTTGAAATTACAAAAGATGAGATTGTAAATAAAGAGCCTTTTTTATTTTTTAAAGATGAGAGTGGTATAATCTACGACTATTTAGAAAAAGATAGAAAAAATATTTTGTTTGTTGTTGGTGCTAGTTGGCCAAGCAAAATTTATCCTAAAGAGAAGTTTGCAAAAATTGCTTCAAGTTTAAATGAGAATTTTTTAGTTGCTTGGGGAAATGAGCAAGAAAAAGAGATGGCTAAGTTTATAGAGCAAAATTCAAATGCAAGAGTTTTGCCAAAACTAGATTTAAATAGTTTAAAAGCTTTGATTTCAAAAGTTGATTTGACTATTGGAAATGATACAGGACCAACTCATATATCTTGGGCTTTAAATATTCCAACAATAACTATTTTTGGGAATACTCCAGCTTATAGAAATACATATGAAACAAATATAAGCAAAACTGTAAAATCAAAATCTATTGTAAACCCTTATAAAATAGATAAAAATGATTTTTCAATTCAAGATATAGATGAAGAAGAGATTATAAAGATTGCAAAGGAGCTTTTAAATGATAGAAAAGATTAAAGACTATTTTATACTTATTTTATACTATATTTTTCTATTTTTATTTTTTATAACTCCAAAGTTCTTAATGGAGAAAATTTTAAAATTTTTGGCTTTTTTAGCCTACAAAGTAGATAAAAAGCATCTAAAAATTGCACGAGCAAATATTGATTTAGTTTTTAAAGATAGTTTAACTAAGAGTAGAAAAGAGGAGATAATTCATAACTCATATAAATCTTTATGTTTTAATATGTATGAGCATATAGAGAATCAAAGAGTAAACAAAGAGATACTTTTTTCAAAAGCAAATATTTTAAATAAAGAGATAATAGAAAAAGCTTTTAAAGATAATAGAAAAATTATATATATAACGGCTCATTATGGTGGTTGGGAGATAACACTGCCTTATATTGCTATGATGTTTGGTGAAATTGCTGTTGTAAATAGAAGAATGGATAATCCATATATCCAAAAAAAATATGAGATAGGAAGAAGTAAAAACCGTATTACAATGCTTGAGAAGAAAAGTGCTGCAAAAGGTATGCTAACTGCTTTTAAAGAGAATAAAAGTATAGCTGTAGTTATTGACCAACACATAGGTAGTGGAATAGATATAGAGTTTTTAGGA